>NZ_PDZE01000020.1:0-19988 GCF_002743415.1 Sporosarcina sp. P3 | reverse complement strand
CGAACACGGAAGTTAAGCTCTTCAGCGCCGATGGTAGTTGGGGGTTTCCCCCTGTGAGAGTAGGACGTTGCTAGGCACGCGAAGCCATTCCCTATGGGGAGTGGCTTTTTTGTGCTTTGTATTTGTGTTTAATAATAGAAAGAATTGAATGGAATATTGATGTATTTATACTTTACTCGCTCATAGATCTGGATTATTCGCTCTATTGCGCTGCTTAACCGCTCATTAAGTTACGATCATCGCTCAATAAGCTTGGAAAACCGCTCTATGCCTCTGTATATCCGCTCAAAGAGTCACAGTAACCGCTCAATCCCCTCACATACCCGCTCAATAAATCACAGCAACCGCTCAATCGCCCCACGTAACCGCTCAATAAATCACCCAATACACCCAATACACCCAATACACCCAATACCCCGAATACACCCAATACCCTATCTCATCCCGCTCTAAAAAACTTCCAAGCCAAACAAGACGCTAGGTATTCCTTCCATAGTCAGGTAAAATATATTAAAAGAAAAGAGGCGGTTCTGCATGACGACAGTTTATGATTTTACAGTGGATACTACTAGTGGAGAAAAGAAATCTCTAAAGGAATTTGAAGGAAGTCCAATGATCATTGTTAACACGGCGAGTAAATGCGGTTTCACAAAACAATTTAAAGAACTTCAGCAACTGTATGAAGAATATAAAGATCAAGGGCTGGTGGTACTGGGCTTCCCATCAGATAATTTTAATAACCAGGAATTTGATGATATTGATGAAACGATGAACTTCTGCCAAATGAATTATGGCGTGACGTTCCCTATGTTTGCCAAGGTAGATGTAAAAGGGGATGAAGCCGAACCTTTATTTACGTATCTAGCGGAACAGCAAAAAGGTGTATTGACGGAAGGTATCAAATGGAACTTCACGAAGTTCTTGATTGACACTAACGGACAAGTAGTTGATCGTTTTGCACCCCAGACAAATCCATTAAAGATGCAAAAGTCATTAGATAAAATGTTCAATGAATAATGGGAATAGTGAGTTTATAAACTTCTATCTTGACACGTCTCATTGACGCTGATAACCTTTTAATAATCTGAATAGACAATAGTAATTTTAGGAGGCAGAAAGTTAATGTGGGAATCAAAGTTTTCTCGTGAGGGTCTGACGTTCGATGATGTGTTATTGGTACCGGCTGCATCTGATGTATTGCCAAAGGCTGTTTCGCTATCTGTGAACTTAACAGACAGCATCAAGTTAAATATACCTATTATCAGTGCGGGGATGGATACAGTAACAGAATCCAAGATGGCAATCTCGATGGCTCGTCAAGGTGGAATCGGTGTTATTCATAAAAACATGAGTATTGAAGAACAAGCTGAGGAAGTTGTTACGGTTAAACGCTCTGAGAATGGAGTTATTAAAAATCCATTCTTCCTTACACCGGAACATCAAGTATTTGATGCAGAGCATTTAATGGGTAAATATCGTATCTCAGGTGTCCCGATCGTTAATAACATGGAAGAGAAAAAATTGGTTGGTATTTTGACAAACCGAGACCTAAGATTTATCCAGGATTATTCCATCATCATTGATGAAGTTATGACGAAAGAAAACTTGGTGACAGCTCCTGTAGGAACTACACTTGAAGAAGCAGAGAAAATGCTACAGCAATATAAAATTGAGAAGCTTCCGATCGTAGATGATAAAGGCATTCTTAATGGTTTAATTACAATTAAAGATATTGAGAAAGTTATTGAGTTCCCTAACGCGGCGAAAGATAAGGCTGGACGCTTACTCGTTGGTGCGGCTGTTGGAGTCACGGTAGACACTTCTACGCGCATTGAGAAGCTTGTACAGGCGGAAGTTGACCTAATCGTCATTGACACGGCACACGGACACTCTAAAGGTGTTATTGACACAGTGAGAGAGATCCGCGGAAACTATCCGGACCTCGCGATTGTTGCAGGTAACGTAGCAACGGCAGAAGCAGCTGAAGCATTGTATGAAGCTGGTGCTGACGTAGTGAAGGTCGGTATTGGCCCTGGTTCTATTTGTACCACACGAGTAGTGGCAGGCGTTGGTGTACCACAGATTACTGCTATCTATGAGTGTGCAACTGTTGCGCGTAAATACGGTAAGACGATTATTGCAGACGGTGGTATTAAATATTCCGGAGATATTGTTAAGGCATTAGCGGCTGGTGGACATGCGGTTATGCTTGGAAGCTTGCTTGCAGGTACTACGGAGAGCCCAGGAGAATCTGAGATCTTCCAAGGACGTCGTTTTAAAGTATACCGTGGTATGGGTTCTGTTGCAGCGATGGAAAAAGGTTCGAAAGATCGTTACTTCCAAGAAGATGAAAAGAAACTTGTCCCTGAGGGCATTGAAGGTCGTATGCCGTATAAAGGTCCTTTATCTGATACAATTCATCAGCTTTTAGGAGGAATTCGTGCAGGCATGGGGTATTGTGGTTCGAAGGATCTTGAAGCACATCGTGAAAATGCACAATTTATTCGTATGACGGGTGCTGGTTTACTGGAAAGTCATCCACACCAAGTACAAATTACAAAAGAAGCACCGAATTACTCGGTACGTTAATTTACTATATAAGGACAGTGAGGATTTCCCTCCTGTCCTTTTTTGATACGATATGACGAATTATAAAACGTGAAGAAATAGTTGGTTATTTTTGTAGGGGAATATGTGTTATTTTTGCCATAAGCATACCTGACCTGCCGAGAATATGGTACACTGATTTTTGATATTGTGACTACGGGGGTAAGATGAGTGGAAAAAGTAACACAGAGATGGTTGGCAGTTTTACTGGTGCCAATGATGTTGTTGATGACGTTTGGTATACAGGAAACTGCAGTAGCTGAGGAAAGTGAATCCTCACTTGACCTTCGTGTAAACGGGGCTATTTTGATAGATGCAGATAATGGAAGGGTCTTATACGAAGAAAACTCGGATAAGCCGCTCGGAATTGCAAGTATGACGAAAATGATGACGGAATACTTGATGTTTGAAGCACTTGATGATGGAACAATTACATGGGACCAAGAATACAAAGTTACTGAGTATACGTATAAGGTATCACAAGATCGCCGTTTGAGTAATGTACCGCTTCGTCGTGATGGATCTTATACGATCCGTGAACTTTATGAAGCTGTAGCGATTTATTCAGCGAATGCGGCAACTATTGCAATTGCCGAGTCGATTGCAGGATCTGAAGAGGAATTCGTCCAGCTAATGAATGAAAAGGCTGAAGAACTTGGTCTGACGGATTATAAATTCGTCAATTCTACGGGGTTGAACAATAGTGACTTACAAGGCATGCACCCAAGTGAGTTTGGTGAGAAGGATGAAAACGTTATGCCTGCACGTTCTGTTGCCAAACTAGCGTATCATTTATTGAAAAAGTATCCGGAAGTACTAGATACAACCAAAATACCTAAAAAAACATTCCGTGAAGGAACAAATGATGCGATTGATATGGTGAACTGGAACTTCATGTTGCCAGGCCTAGTATATGAATATGACGGAATCGATGGCTTGAAAACAGGTACTACAGAATTTGCAGGACATTGTTTTACGGGGACTGCCGTACGTGATGGCCGACGTGTTATTGCCGTTGTAATGAATGCAGTAGATGATAAGGGCGTTGGATCTTACGAAGCACGTTTCGATGCTACTCGTGCGTTATTTGATTATGGCTTTAAGGAATTTAGCGAAACAGAGCTACTTAAAGCAGGGTACCAATTTAAGAAGCAAAAAACTCTGGACGTTACGAAAGGGAAAGAAAAAAAAGTAGCGATTGCTACCAAGCAACCTATTCGTATGTTAGTTCACAATGAAGACGATCAAGACTATACAACTGAACTCGTATTAGATGAGAAGTTGGTAAAAAACGGACAAATACAAGCACCAATTAAAAAAGGTACCGTTGTTGGCCATGTCAAGCTAGTAAAAAAAGACGGATCAGATTATGATTTTATTAATGATAAAGTAGTCGATACAGAAGTCGTCGCGATTGAAGAAGTGAAGAAAGCTGGTCGACTCTCGCTAACTGTGGGGGCAATTGGTAATTTCTTTTCAAATGCATGGAATAGTTCAACTGGTTTCGTAAAAGGCTTATTTAATTAACTACAAAGAGACAGCGTACCTACTCAGGTATTGCTGTCTCTTTGTATATTCCACACGTCAAGCAACTTTGGAATGGCCAGTTTAATATCTTCCTCGCTTAATCCGCCGAAACCGATTAAGAATGAAGGAGTGGATTGATCGGGCATTACCTTATAGGTATCTAGACCACGGACTTTAATGCCGGATTGAAGTGCTTCATCAATTAGTTCCTTTTCTGTTTTATCCGTATGAACGTGAAGCAGGACATGCATACCGGCTTCATCACCAGAGAATGAAATATGTGGTTCATACAATTTTAATAAACTCGTCAATGTATGCATCTTTCGACGATAAATTTTACGCATACGATTCAGATGGCGCGAAAATTGTCCATCCGCCATGAAGCGTGCCAGTATGTGCTGGTCAATCCGCGGTACAGAAGAAGAGTAGGGGATGAAAGCCTGTCGGTACGTATCTAGTAGTCTTGGCGGTAACACCATGTAGGCGATGCGCATAGATGGCATAAGTGATTTGGTAAACGTACTTAAATAAATAACATTTTCACCTTTATCCATTCCCTGCAAGGAAGGGATAGGCCGTCCACGGTAACGGAACTCACTGTCATAATCATCTTCAATAATAAAAAACTCAGAATTTAGTGCGGCCCAATTCAAAAGAGCGGTTCTGCGGGCTGCAGACAGCACTGTACCGGTTGGAAACTGGTGAGAAGGGGTAACGTAGGCTATAGAAGCATCAGACCGTTGTAGTGCCTTTACGTCGAGCCCTTCTTGGTCGACTGCGATGGGAATGGTCTTTCTATAGTTTTCGGAAAAGACGTGCTTCGTCATTAGGTAGCCCGGATCTTCAATTGCATAGCGAGCCTCTTCTCCCAGTAATCTGATAATTAAAGGTAAAAGCTGTTCAGTACCGGAACCGACAATAATTTGTTCAGGTGTACAATCTACTCCTCGCGAGTGATATAGATAACGGGCAATTTCCTGACGTAATTCAATATCGCCATGCGGATCTCCAAGTAGTAATAAGTGGGCATGTGATGTATCCATAATATCTCGCGCATACTTTCTCCAAATGATGAATGGGAAGTTCTCCGTGTCAATGGAACCTGGTGAAAAGTCGTAATGGACGGGTTTGGTTATAGGCATCTCGTCTACGGTGTCTGATTTCACAGGCTGTACATAGGCGAGTTCCTCTAATGCCTGCACGAAATAACCTTTTCGTGGTTCTGCGGCAATAAAACCTTCTGCTGTCAGTTGATCATAAGCCATTTCAATTGTTGTCTGGCTGACACCTAGGAACTCCTCCAGTTGACGTTTGGAGGGGAGTTTCATGCCAACAGGGAACTTGCCATCGATCATGTCCTGTTTGATTTGATTATATATTTGCTGATAAAGCGGGATATTCGAATCCTTTTGAAGCTCGATAAAAATCATGTCCATAGTGAACCCTCTAATCTGACCATGTTGTTTGATATGCAACTGGCTATTTTCATATGGTCAATTTCAATTATACTGAAAATAACAAAAAGGGGGAAATGAAATGAACTTTAATTATGGCGGCGTTATTATGGATGTAATCAATGCAGAGCAAGCAAAGGTGGCGGAAGCAGCTGGAGCGATTGCGGTTATGGCACTAGAGAGAGTACCTTCTGATATTCGAGCAGCAGGTGGTGTTGCACGTATGGCAGACCCACGAATCGTAGAAGAGGTACAAAAGGCAGTGTCTATTCCTGTCATGGCGAAAGCACGTATTGGCCATATTTCAGAAGCACGTGTATTAGAAGCGCTAGGCGTGGATTTCATTGACGAAAGTGAAGTACTAACACCTGCGGACGACGAGTTTCACTTATTGAAGAGTGATTTCAGCGTACCATTTGTTTGTGGAGCAAGAAACCTTGGTGAAGCAGCGCGTCGTTTAGGTGAAGGGGCAAAAATGCTTCGTACAAAAGGCGAACCAGGAACAGGAAATATCGTAGAAGCCGTGCGTCACTTGCGGATGATTAATGCTCAAGTAAGTAAAGTAGTCCATATGAGCAAAGACGAGTTGATGACAGAAGCCCGTAATCTGGGTGCTCCATATGAAGTATTATTAGCCATTAAAGAAGCGGGTCGTTTACCGGTTGTGAACTACTCTGCTGGGGGTGTTGCAACGCCTGCTGACGCAGCATTGATGATGGAACTTGGAGCGGATGGAGTATTTGTAGGTTCAGGTATTTTCAAATCGGAAAATCCGGAATCATTTGCACGTGCAATTGTAGAAGCTACGGCTAACTATCAAGATTATGAGTTGATCGCTAAGCTGTCAAAAGGGATTGGTACACCGATGAAAGGTTTGGAAATTTCACAGCTTGCGGAAAGTGAATTGATGGCGATTCGTAGTTCATAATTTGTGATTTTGTTAGTCGGTTGAGGGCAGCGGTAGTAAACTTCTAAGCTGCATGGGCATAGCAGAAGTACGTCCAACCATGAGTCAACTTGCAAGGTACACTAGTTGACTCATGGTCACGGCGGCCCCCGACAGTGGCATCTAGTATAGAGTAGGGGCCAAGTTGAATCTCTCCGGAATAGAAATGGGTTAGCCAGGAGTTAATATTAAAAGATATTTCTCGGGAAAGTATCTTTTGTTCAGATTTCTACATCCAAAAAGGAAGTCATACGCTCTACTATTTACGATGTATCTTATACAAAAAAGCACCATGTCCCTTGTCAATGATTAGAAACTGTAGTATGGTATATTTAATTTCACATACATTACGATGATAGGAAGCAGTAGCAATCGTGTTTTTTGTAGAGAGCCAGCGGGTGGTGGAAGCTGGTAAAGACCATTGTGAATCCGTCCTGGAGTAGCAAAGCCGAATCAGTAGGTTTTGCCGGTCAGTTGAGCCGATATCTCAAACAAGTGGGCTGGATAATCAGTCAATTTGGGTGGCAACGCGGGTAGTTCTCGTCCCTATTTTAGGGGATGGAGGGCTTTTTTTATTGTTTTTTATTATCGGTAATGCAAATACAAGGAGGCGGATGGCGTGCTAGACAGTAAATTATTGCGTGCGAATTATGAAGAAGTAAAAGCAAAACTTAGTAAACGTGGAGAAGATTTAGCCGACTTTGAAAAATTTGGCGGACTTGATGAGAAACGTCGTGAAATTTTATCAAAAGTAGAAGTGCTGAAAGCTGAACGCAATGAAGTATCACAGCAAGTAGCACAAATGAAGCGTAATAAAGAAGACGCGGACGAAGTCATTGCCAAGATGAAAAAGGTCGGCGAGGAAATCAAAGCATATGATCAAGAACTTTCCAAAGTAGAAGAGGAATTGAATTACGTGCTTATGCGTATTCCGAACATACCACATGATAGCGTGCCAGTAGGGGACAGCGAAGATGACAACGTAGAAGTCCGCGTGTGGGGAGAGATTCCAACATTTGATTACGAACCAAAACCGCACTGGGAAATTGGAACGGATCTTCAACTACTTGATTTTGAACGAGCAGCAAAAGTAACAGGTAGTCGTTTTGTGTTTTATCGCGGGCTCGGTGCACGACTTGAACGTGCGTTAATCAACTTCATGCTTGATCTTCATCAAGAAGAACACGGTTATGAGGAAATGCTACCACCGTATTTGGTAAACCGTACAAGCTTGACTGGAACGGGACAACTGCCGAAGTTTGAAGAAGATGCGTTCTTAATTGAAGAAGAGGACTACTTCTTGATCCCGACATCTGAAGTTCCTGTCACCAATTTCTATCGCGATGAAATCCTGGAAGGATCTAAGTTGCCAATTGCTTTCACTGCGTATAGTACAAATTTCCGTTCTGAAGCAGGTTCTGCAGGGCGTGATACGCGTGGATTAATTCGCCAGCACCAGTTTAATAAAGTAGAGTTGGTTCGCTTTGTGAAACCGGAAGATTCATACGATGAGTTGGAGAAGTTAACTGGCCATGCGGAAAAAGTATTGCAGTTATTGAAATTACCGTATCGTGCGCTCAAGATGTGTACAGCGGATTTAGGTTTCACGGCTGCCAAGAAGTACGACTTGGAAGTATGGATTCCTACACAAAATGTTTATCGAGAAATTTCTTCTTGTTCTAACTTTGAAGATTTCCAAGCTAGACGAGCACATATCCGTTTCCGTCGTGAGCCAGGTGCAAAGCCTGAGTATGTTCATACGTTAAATGGTAGCGGTTTGGCTGTTGGTCGTACAGTAGCAGCGATATTGGAGAATTATCAGCAGGAAGATGGTTCTGTTTTAATTCCCGAAGTGCTTCGACCATATATGGGTGGAAAGGAAAAGATTGAAGCGCCTAAGTAAGAAGTAATGCGCTAGTGGTCTGTTCATTGCATAAGCAAAGACTGGGCTTTTCCAAATATCAAAACTAATTAGTGAAATACCAAAAGAAGCCCAATGCTTACGAGTTTTTCTCTAAGCGTTGGGCTTCCTTTTTTGCAGCTTTTCTTTTATCTCTCAGTGATCGAAAGAAGGTAGTTAAGAGTTGTCCGCATTCTTCAGCGAGGACGCCTTCAGTTACAATGCACTCATGATTGAATCGAGGGTCGTTAAGTAGTTGATAAAAAGTATGGACACAACCTCCTTTTGGGTCACGTGCACCGTAGACGACTCGCGGAATACGTGATTGTAGTATGGCACCTGCGCACATAGGGCATGGTTCGAGTGTAACGTATAATGTAGTGTCTTCTAAACGCCAACTTCCAACCTTCTCACAAGCAACTTGGATGGCAGAAAGTTCTGCGTGTGTGACTGCATTTTGAGTGGTTTCACGCAGATTATGGGCCGTAGCAATGACTTCATCGTTATATATAATGACTGCGCCAATTGGAACTTCAGCCAGTGCGGCAGCTTTTTCTGCCTCTTCTATTGCTAGTCTCATGTAGTATTCATCATCTTTCATCGATTCATCACTCCTTATCAACAGTCTACCATGCGGAACATCAAAATCAATTAGTGAAATGTTCCACGTGAAACAGATGAAGAGGAAACGCTACATAACGCAATATAAATCTCATCCTATAGGGGCGTCTATGATAAAATGATTAGGTAATGATTTGAAAGGATGAGTGGTATATGTTTGTCCCGTTTATTGCGGTAGAAGGTCCGATTGGAGTAGGGAAGACTACGCTCACAGCAGCAATTGCTGAGACCTTTTCATATAATCAATTAAGAGAAATAAGTGGGGAAAATCCTTTTCTCGATCAGTTTTATCAAGACAAAGAAAAGTGGAGTTTCCAGACTGAAATGTTTTTCCTATGTAATCGATATGAACAATTGAAGGAAATCAATAGAGAATATATATCACAAGGGTTACCCGTGGTGGCCGATTACCATGTATTCAAAAACATGTTATTCGCACAACGTACTTTGGAGTCGAAAGATTTTGTGAAATATAAAGAAATCTATCATATTTTGACGAAAGACCTTCCGATGCCAAATATCATTATTTCATTGTCAGCATCCATTCCTACATTGCTCAATCGAATCGATGAGCGTGGACGTTCGTATGAATCGGATATGGATCCTGATTATTTACTGCAACTATCTAAAGATTACCGTACGTACTTACCAGAGTTTGAGGCAACACATCCTGACATCCAAGTTATCCATATAAACGGAGATGAAGTGGACTATGTGCGCAGCAAAGATGACATGGATGCAATACTAAGCAAAGTTTTTGAAGCAGTCCAGAAAGGTTTGAAACTAAATGAAGTCACCTAATGTACCAAAAAACAGTGTTTTTGCAGTAGCGGGAATGGTAGGGGTAGGGAAGTCAACAATGGCACATGCAATTGCCAAAAGACTTGGCTTTCAAGAATCTTTGGAAAACGTAGCAGAAAATCCATACTTAGAGAGATTTTATGATGACTTTGAACGTTGGAGTTTTCATTTGCAAATCTTCTTTTTAGCAGAACGCTTTAAAGAACAAAAACATATTTTTGAAAGCGGAGGCGGTTTTGTACAAGATCGTTCCATCTATGAAGACGTGGGGATCTTTGCCAAAATGCACGCTGATGAAGGAACTATGGAAGCGGTCGACTTTGAAACTTACATGAATCTATATGAAGCAATGGTAATGACACCGTATTTCCCACATCCAAATGCTCTCATATATTTGGAAGGACCTTTACCTGTCATTCTTGAACGTATTGAAGAGCGTGGTAGAAATATGGAACTGCAAACACCAAGAAGTTATTGGGAAGAGATGTATCGTCGCTATGAACAGTGGATTGATTCGTTTACTGCATGCCCAGTCATTCGACTGAATATCGAAGAATATGACCTATTAGAAAATGAAGAGGATATTGAGTTGATTATCGGAAGAATTGCTGATGAGATGAAAAAATCGACACCCCCTATATAGGGAGTGTCGATTGAATTAAGAAACAGGGACTTCTGTAAAGAATTCCTGATATAGTTCTCGAAGAACAATGTTTTCATCTTTTTCTTGAATACCGAATACTAAACTGACTTCTGAAGATCCTTGGTTAATCATTTCGATATTAGCACCTGTACGTGCAATCGCGGATGCTGCCCGTGCTGCCAACCCTCTTGCGTGACGCATGCCTTCACCCACGAGCACTACCATGGAATAATCACGTTGGAAATGTACGTCGTCAGGACATAACTCCTGTTCAATGCGCTTAATAATACGGGCTTCTTTTGCCGGTGTTAAATGTTCGTCGCGAATAATGACAGACAAGTTATCGATACCTGATGGTGTATGCTCAAATGGAATTTCTTCTTCTTCTAGAATTTGTAGTAAGTGACGTCCAAAACCAATTTCCAAGTTCATCAAGTATTTAGCAACAAAGAGTGTAGAGAATCCTTTATCGGCAGCAATTCCGACAACGGATTGAAGATTATGGTCACGATCTCGTACAATCATGGTGCCTGGCGCACTGGGATTGTTCGTGTTCTTGATACAAACCGGAATCTTGTGACGGAATGCGGGTACTAAAGCTTCCTCGTGGAATACAGAAAATCCTGCATATGCAAGTTCGCGCATTTCCCGGTATGTCATCGAATCGATTGCACGGGGATTTTCAATCACTGTTGGGTTCGCTGAGAAAACCGAATCCACATCAGTAAAATTTTCATAAAGTTCTGCATTTGTTGCTGCTGCTAGTAGAGCGCCTGTAATATCGGAACCACCACGATTGAACGTACGCAATGTTCCGTCATCTGTGTAACCAAAGAAGCCCGGAAAAACAATAATACCCTCTTTATCGCGTAATGTGCAGAGCTTTTCATTGCCTTCTGGAAGAGCACGTACACGTTCTGGGCGGTGGTTAACTAGTAATCCACCTTCACGGGGATTTACATATTCCGCTTCGACACCGATATGTTGGAAATAAGCCGCAATCATTTTCGCATTATTATCTTCCCCTGCAGCTTTCAAACTGTCTACGTATAGAATTTCATCTGACTGATCTTTATTGAGGCGTCGAATAATATCCTGCTCGATTACTTGCGCAATGTTTTCATCTAAGCCAAGTCCTTCTGCAATTTCCTTGTACCGGTCTACAACTAGTTGTAGTGCGTCTGTTGTGTCATTACCGGCAAGTGATGCATTTGCCAAGTCAATAAGCAAATCAGTTACCTTGTTATCGGAAGAAAAGCGTTTACCTGGTGCAGAAACTACGACGATCTTTCTTGTTGGGTCGGATACGACAATGTCGACCACTTTCCGAATTTGTTCTGCGGATGCGACGGATGTTCCGCCAAATTTACAAACTTTCATTGAGTACCATATCCTTTTTTTGAGATTATCTATCTATTTTTAGAAGATTCATGAAAACAGGTTGTTATTAAAGGCAGAATTCTCTATAATTGTCCTTACACGAAGAACGATTGTTTTTTCATAGTGTACATATAGTTAGGAGAATCGTCAAATGAAAAATGAGAAAAATGAAATTAATATCGGCTTGTTAGGGTATGGTGTAGTGGGTAGCGGTGTGGCAACAATTTTGCATAATCACCAAGATGACCTGCGACACAAGCTCGGTGTTCCCGTGTCTATTAAGAAAGTTCTTGTTAAAAACTTGGATAAAAAACGTAATGGCGTGATACCTAAAGAAATGTTCACTACATCACTCGATGAAGTGTTAAATGATCCTGAAATTGATTTAATTATTGAAGTAACGGGCGGTTCTTCTGACGCAATTCGTCGTTCCCTTGAAGCAGGTAAGGGCGTTGTCACTGCGAACAAGGATGTCATGGCGGAGTCAGGGCCTGAATTGTTGAAATTAGCCGATGAAAATAAATGTGACTTACTATATGAAGCGAGTGTAGGTGGCGGTATTCCACTAATCCGTACATTGGAAGATGGTTTGGCGTCTGACCGAATCACTGCGTTGACGGGAATCGTCAACGGAACGACTAATTTCATTTTAACAAAGATGAAGCATGAAAATAAGACTTATGAAGATGCATTAGCGGAAGCAACGGAATTAGGCTTTGCAGAAGCTGATCCTTCAGCGGACGTAGATGGTATTGATGCAGCGCGTAAGATGGTTATTCTCGCGTCTCTATCTTTTTCCACGGAAGTGCATCTTGACGATGTATTTGTCCGTGGGATGAAAGAGATTGCAGACGGAGATCTTCAGCTTGCGGAACAATTCGGGTACACGATTAAGATGACGGGTTCTGCTAAAAAAGACGGGGAAGAAATCGAAGTCGCTGTTGAGCCGGTGTTTGTTCCTAACTCTCATCCTCTAGCTACAGTCAATAATGAATTCAACGCAGTGTATGTGTACAGTGATTCAGTAGGCGAGACCATGTTCTACGGCCCTGGAGCCGGCTCATTACCTACAGCAACTTCCGTAACAGGTGACGTAGTAGCAGCTTGTCGTAATATTTTGTTAGGCGTAAACGGTAAGAGAATGCACGCACCGCAATTTGAGCGCAAAGTAAAAACAGATGATCAGAAATATGCTCGCTATTTCCATCGTATTACCGTACGTGATGAAGTAGGTGTGTTGACAGAATTGACATCTATTTATAGCCACCACAAGGCAAGTTTAGCGACAGTCGTTCAGGACTCCGATTTACATGAAGAAGGCGCAGACTTAATCTTTATTACACATAAAATTTCTCGTCAACAACATTTAGATATTTTAGCAGACTTAAAAGATACACCTGCGGTCATTGACATTTCTAGTCATTACCGTGTGGAAGGAGAATAAGGAATTATGAGAAGATGGAATGGACTAATCGAAGAATATAAAGAATGGTTACCGGTGACGGAAAATACTCCTGCATTAACACTACAAGAAGGAAATACACCGCTAATTCATCTTGAAAATTTATCAAAACAGTGGGGTATTAATCTGTATGTGAAAACAGAAGGGACAAATCCAACTGGTTCATTTAAAGATCGAGGAATGGTAATGGCAGTTGCGAAGGCAAAAGAAGAAGGAAAGACAGCGTTGATCTGTGCTTCAACGGGTAACACATCTGCTGCAGCTGCTGCATATGGTGCACGTGCAGGTATGCGTACAATTGTTGTTATTCCTGAAGGTCGTATTGCATTAGGCAAGCTGGCACAGGCCAAAATGTATGGTGCAGAAATCGTAGCTATTGAAGGAAACTTTGATGAAGCGCTACGCATGGTACGTGAAGTAGGCGAAGGGAAAATTGCGTTGGTCAACTCCGTGAATCCTTATCGTCTTGAAGGGCAGAAGACGGTAGCATTTGAAGCGATTGAACAACTTGGTAAAGTACCGGATATCTTCGCTTTACCTGTTGGAAACGCAGGTAATATATCTGCAGCTTGGAAGGGTTTCAAAGAGTATGCAGAGAAAAAAGGTACAGGTACACCAAAATTACTAGGAGTTCAAGCAGATGGTGCAGCACCCATTGTATATGATCGCGTGTTTGAGGAGCCTGAAACGGTGGCAACAGCAATTCGTATTGGAAACCCCGCAAGCTGGCACTTAGCGACTCAAGCACTTGAAGAATCAGGCGGAGATATCTTGTCCGCTACTGATGAAGAAATCCTTGAAGCCTATCAATTACTCGCTGCAACAGACGGAATCTTTGCAGAGCCTGCGTCTTGTGCAACCATTGCAGGCATTAAGAAAAGACTTGATGCGGGGCTAATTGAAAAAGGAACGACGATTGTCGGAATCCTGACAGGTAACGGACTAAAAGATCCTGAAACAGCAATCAATGTCAATGCGCATAAACCTATGATGACAAATGAACAGTTCAATAACTTTTTGAAAGAATTGAAAGAGGGGAATAACTAATGACAGAAGCCGGTTTTTCAGTAACCGTGCCAGCCACAACGGCTAATCTCGGACCCGGCTTCGATCATTTAGGTCTTGCCCTTTCACTTAACATGACGATAGAAGTTGCACCGGCCGACGCATGGTATGTTTTGTATCAAGATAAGGAATATAATGCATTGCCTATGGACGAAACCAATCTAATTGTCCAGACCATCCAGCATGTAGCATCGAGGTATGATCAAGTCATTGCATCACAAAGGTTAGTAGTACATTCGGATATACCTTTAGGAAAAGGTCTAGGCAGTAGTGCTACAGCAATTGCTGCAGGAATTGAAATTGCAAGTGAACTGGCAGATTTGCAACTATCACCCAAAGATAAGTTGCGGATCGGCAGTGAATTAGAAGGGCATGCTGATAATGTCACCGCTGCATTGATTGGAGGGATGACAGTATCGTATTTCACAGAAGATGAGATGGAAGTACTGACATTCCCGGCACCTCCGATCGGTGTTGTCATCTTAGTGCCTCCAGTTGCTTTAAAGACAGAAGCTTCCCGGGGACTACTGCCTGAACAACTGACGCATAAAGTAGCAGTACGCGGGAGTGCGGCAGGTAGTGTGATGACAGCTGCAATTGCACAATCGGATTGGGTGACGGCAGGGCGTATGATGGAACGAGATCTATATCATGAACCCTACCGAAAAGTAGGATTCCCTAACTTTGATGAAATACGTTTGGCTTGTAAGGAAGCAGGAGCGTACGGCATGACAATCAGCGGAGCAGGACCGTCCCTCTTTGTAGCCGTACCGCCAGAAACAGAACAACAAGTGGCGGCTTCATTAGAACAAAAATTTCCACATTACCAAGCACTTGCACTGCAACCAGCAGAGACAGGCGCATACATTACAAAATAAAAACAGCGTCAGGACTGAATCAGTCACTGGCGCTGTTTTTTGTAATAGATGTATTTCTACTTAGACATTTAATTTTAAGCAATAAAAAAACGTTACATCGAGTAACGTGTGTTGTCAAAAATATGGCGGAGGAAGAGGGATTCGAACCCCCGCGGGCTTTAACACCCCTGTCGGTTTTCAAGACCGATCCCTTCAGCCGGGCTTGGGTATTCCTCCGTATCAGACAAATAATATCTTACCACGTCATTTTAAAAGCGTCAACCATTATTTTTTCTTTTTTCTTTTCGGCGATAAATGAAGCGCCAGCAATAGAAACTTACCAAGGCAACAGTCTGTATTAGAGCGGCATACATGAAGTTAAAATCTGAACTCGAGAAAATAATCATCAGTAAGCCGAGTAAGACGGCAGGCAAAACAATGGTCGCATAGATGCGTACTTCGGGATTATGGAAACTGAGCTCATAACGTTTAGTCGAAGCCATGCTAATCACCTCACGTATTTCATTTAGTATACTACTCTATATGGTCAATTGAAAAGGTTTTGTACTGTCTACGCGGCGGGATTTTGAAACACACTCCGATGAATCCAAGGTTTACCGTTGCAATCATGATGAACAATGGGTATAATAAGTAATGCCGTGCTAGGTGGGGAATTAGCGGTGCCCTGTAACTTGCAATCCGCTCTAGCAAGACTGAACTCCTTTATCCGAGGCTGTCCGCATGTAGGGTCTGCCTTTTGCACGTAGTGTTGACGTCTGGGTCCTGCGCAATGGGAACCCATGAATCATGTCAGGTCCGGAAGGAAGCAGCATTAAGTGGACTCTCTCATGTGCCGCGGGGTAGCCTAGACCGAGCCAACGACAAGAGTAACGCTTATGTGCGGCAGTCGAAGAAAGGTGCACGGCATTAATTCAATAATTCACTCGTCCATATCATTATGGGCGAGTTTTTTATGTCCCTTGAATAGTGTATACTTCAAAGTAGTACGCATAACTGAAAGGGAGCGATTTACATTGTCTGAGAAAAAAATGAACGTTGAAAGTTTCAATTTGGATCATACGAAAGTGAAAGCACCTTATATTCGACTAGCAGGAACCACAGAAGGAAAGAATGGCGACAAAATATTGAAATATGATATCCGTTTCTGCCAGCCGAATACAGACCACATGAATATGCCGGCACTTCACTCATTGGAACATATGATGGCAGAATTCAGCCGAGACCATTCGGATCAAATTGTTGATATCAGTCCTATGGGTTGTCAGACAGGATATTATCTAGCTGTAATCAATCATGACGATTATAACGACATCCTCTCTATAGTAGAGAAAACGTTAAACGACGTACTGTTAGCAACAGAAGTACCAGCATGTAATGAAGTACAGTGTGGCTGGGCGGCCAGTCATAGCCTTGAAGGTGCAAAAGAAATTGCACGTACAATGCTTGATAAGAAAGATGAGTGGACGGAAGTATTTGCGTAATATATCCAAGCGATACACGGTCAAAAAAACGTATTTCATGCTATAATAGAAGTATTATGCAATCGGAGAAAAAGGGGGAAATGCAGTTGATTTATCAAGCACTATACCGCGCTTACAGACCGCAGGCTTTTGGTGAGATGTCAGGTCAGCAGGCGATCAAACAAACTCTGCAAAATACCCTACTCCATCAGAAGACGACGCATGCATATCTATTTTCAGGACCTCGTGGAACGGGAAAGACAAGTGCGGCGAAGATTTTTGCAAAAGCGTTAAATTGTGAAAATGGTCCAGCAGCAGAACCTTGTAATGAATGCGAGACATGTAAAAGCATCACAGAGGGATCTAACACAGACGTCATCGAATTTGACGCGGCATCTAATTCACGCGTAGAAGAAATTCGCGACATTATTGAACGTGTACATGTGGCACCTTCCAATGCACGATTTAAAGTCTATATTATTGATGAAGTGCATATGCTGTCCAATTCCGCTTTTAACGCATTGCTCAAGACACTGGAAGAACCTCCTGCCCATGTCGTATTTATTCTGGCAACTACAGAACCTCATAAGTTGCCGCTCACCATCATTTCCAGGTGTCAGCGATTTGATTTCAAACCGATTACGTCACCTGAAATTATTGAGCGAATGGAAAAGGTGATTGGAGATATTGGCGTTACCGCGGAGATTGGAGCATTACGCGCAATCGCACAAGCTGCAACAGGTGGTATGCGTGATGCACTTAGTATGCTCGATCAAGCCGTGTCATTTAGCGGAGATGAGTTGACAACGAGTGACGCCCTACTCGTGACTGGAGCAATTGGTGAAGACATCTTTTATCAGCTAGCACAATCTATTCAAGCGAAAGATGCCGGATCTGCATTGTCTTTATTGCACGAACTGATTGCGGAAGGAAAGGATGTCGGCAGACTTGCTGAAGATATGATTACATTCTTCCGTGATATGCTACTGCTTGGCACGGCACCCGAATTGACAGATCTTCTGGAATTGATTTCAGACGGCGATAAATTTCAGGAGCTTGCCCAGGAGTTTCATTCGGATGAATTGTATCGGTATATCGATATCCTTTCAAAAACACAACAAGAAATGCGTTTTTCTAATCATGGGAAGGTCTATATTGAATCCGCTTTATTAAAAATGATTCATTCCGGAGAGCAACGACAAGTATCTACTTCTACAGCTGACCCTGAAATGGCTCAGAAGCTTGCGTTGCTAGAACAGACGGTTAGACAACTTCAGCAACAACTAGCAGCAGGGGCAGTGCAACAGGCAGCTGAGCCGCAAGCACCAGCAAAAAGGGCTGCTTCAACTGCTTCCAGATCTGCCAAAGTACCAACAGGTAAAATTGTAGAAGTATTAAAAGCAGCAACGAAGTCTGATATCCAAGTGATTCGCGAGCAATGGGCGGGTATGATGCAGAGTATGCAACGCTCCCATGCTGCTTTATTGGAAGAGACGGAGCCCGTAGCAGCATCGGAATCGGCTTTTGTGCTAAAATTCAAATATGAAATTCATTGCTTGATGGCTTCTGAAAATGCTACATTACAAGCAGGCTTATCGGATGCGTTACTACGGTTAACAGGTAAGGGCTATGAAGTAGTATACGTAGCAGAGGAAAGCTGGTTGGAGGTTCGTGCTGATTTCATTCGAAAAAGTGGATTAACCAGTCAGAAAAGCAAGGAAAACCCTCAACAGTCAGGTGAGGAACAACCAACTTCAGCGTTTATGGAAGAAGCATCAATTGAAGATGCCGATCCACTCGTAACTGAAGCTGAGAAAATGTTTGGAAAAGATTTTATTACAATAGAAGAGTAATTTACTAAGGAGGAATTATTTATGCGTGGAGCAGGGAATATGCAAGGTATGATGAAGCAAATGCAGAAGATGCAAAAGAAGATGGCGGAGGCACAAGCAAACTTGGGCAATGAGCGAATGGAAGGTACAGCAGGTGGCGGCATGGTAAAAGTAATCGTGTCAGGCCATAAAGAAGTACTTGAAGTTATTATTGATCCAGAAGCGGTAGATCCAGAAGACGTAGAAATTCTACAAGACTTAATTGTTATCGCGACAAATGATGCGATTGCAAAAGCGGAAGAAATTACGAACTCCACAATGGGCCAATTCACAAAAGGAATGAACTTGCCTGGGATGTTCTAGGAGGTTGTATAATGCATTATCCTGAACCTATATCTAAATTAATGGATAGTTTTATGAAGTTGCCAGGCATCGGCCCCAAAACTGCGGGTCGTCTGGCGTTTTTTGTATTAAGTATGAAAGAAGACACTGTGCTGGATTTCGCTAAAGCATTAGTGGATGCGAAACGTAACCTCCAATTCTGTTCAGTCTGTGGCCATATTACAGATATCGATCCATGCTATATTTGTCAGGATCAATCCCGTGACCGCACAACAATTTGCGTCGTGCAGGATCCGAAAGACGTGATTGCTATGGAAAAAATGCGTGACTATCGCGGTTTATACCATGTCTTACAAGGTGCAATATCGCCGATGGATGGTATCGGTCCGGAAGATATCAATGTTCCCTCGTTGTTAACAAGACTTCAGGAAGACGAAGTGGAAGAATTAATTCTTGCGACGAACCCTACTATAGAAGGAGAAGCAACAGCTATGTATATTTCAAGGCTTGTCAGACCATCCGGAATCACGACTACACGTATTGCCCACGGCTTACCTGTAGGTGGAGATCTCGAATACGCGGATGAAGTTACATTGTCTAGAGCATTAGAAGGCCGTCGTGAATTATAGAAAAGCGTGGAAAGATAGACTACGAGTGGACTAATTCTCCGCAGAGACGCATATAGATAAGAATCTATGAAATAGAAAGGGCGTTTTCTGTGAGGATTTTAGTCATAGCCATATTAGGAGTCGTATCATTATTGCTGTTAAGTATGAGCCGGACCACTCTTGAAAAAAACATGGAACGCTTATCGGTATTCTGGTTTAGATTAGCTTTTGCGTTCTTTATTCTTTTCTTAATGAACATAGCCGGTGGATTTATTGGCATCTACGTACCTGTTAACATTGCATCCGGTATGATCTTAGCGATACTAGGAGTCCCTGGATTCGCGGCACTATGCGGTTTCGCCATTCTTTTTTAAAAGAATGGTGAAAAAGCTTGCATTCTAATAAACACGGTGGTATATTTATAAGCGTCGCATCAAGCGGTTGCCAAAACATCAAACTTAA
>NZ_PDZE01000019.1:0-24747 GCF_002743415.1 Sporosarcina sp. P3 | reverse complement strand
TCTCCTTAAAAAATCAGACGAGTTTTAATGAAAAACGTTACACTTTCCGTATAAGATAATGGCCCAATTGGTGCGCAACAGTTGTTCAGTTAACGCACCCAATTCAGAATAAAAAATTCAAAGATAAGTATTAATTATCATCCCTGCGTTCTTGACTATCTTTAATTGTCGCTGCCATAGCTAAGAAAATAATTACAGCTAAAGCTACCGAGACAAAAATTACAGAATACAAAGAACCCCCCCATTTTGGCCCGATTGAAATATAGACTCAATCACCCGGAATATAGAGAAATGTTAAACTCTATTGACTACTAAACTTATTCCACAAAATCACCTTGGATAAATGGATTCTCGCGATTAAATTTAATGTTGATACTTTTAGAAGACGCAGGATCGGGAGAGTCAGATACGTGAAAATGGATATGTGGTTCACTGGAATTTCCAGAATTGCCGACTTGGCCAAGTACGTCACCCTGATGGACCTTATCTCCTTCATTTACTAGGATCGACTGGTGTTTAAAGTGGGCAAGATAGCTAAATTCCTTATTACCGTGATCAAGGATGACATAATTCCCCAAGGGTTGTTCCTCATTCATTTGACCAACTGGTTGATTATCCTTTACATTATTCTCTACTTTAGCGACTATTCCATCAGCTGGGGCCAGATATTCCTTGCCAAATGCATAATAACTTTCGTTCATGGAAGGGTCTTCTTCGTAAGTGGTTCCCTCTTCCATTATGACGAAGTCGTAGGCATAGCGTTGGTTTTCATATTCATAATGGTAATTAACTAGACTGTTTGTACCTCCCCAAAATACATACCACGTATCCTGAAAAGGCAATTGCATGACTGTTTCTGTATACACATTATCAGTTTCGGGGTACATAGTGAGTGGCATAATCTGTAATCCTTGAATGATGTCATTCTCATCAAAGACTGCCACCATACCTTTGGATCCACTATCATCTGTCCACGTGTATTGCTTGGAGCCATTATGATAAGGTAGTTCCGATTGTAAAATATATGCGGTAACGTCCTGATTAAAATCATTACCTAACTCTTGTAGCTGCTTCAACGAAACTTCCTTTTGAAATGCTTTGCTCATCTGACTGTAAACCTTCTCAAAGTCCCCATTTAGAAATGTACTGGAAAACTCTTCTGGCTTCATTACATTCTCTTTTTGATCAATCTCTTGATCTTCTCCCATACCGCAAGCGGTTAAGAAAATCGTTAAAAATGTAATCCCTATAAAGACATGTTTAAAACACCTCATACTCGCCCTCCTAACAAATATTTGAATATGTCACAGTACGATGAAGTTGAGTCTAAATACAGAAAACCGTTATTTTAGTTATTCCACACATGATCCTGTTACTGAAAAGATGCAAATCCTTTTTGAAGAATTGCACCCTCTTGTAGTAATTTTAACAAGTTTGAATTATTCAATGTTGTTCAGGTTTTTCCAATTATAAATAAATTGTTTGATAGAAAACTTAATTAAGTAATAAATAGCACCTACAATTGCCACTACCAATGCTATTAAACTTAATGTCATCATAAATCCTCCGATAGCAGTATGCAGGACATTGTTCAAGATAAGAGTCGCAACCGCGTAAACGATCCCTAAAATCAAGATAGTTTTTTTGCTCACCTTAAAACCTCCTTAACCAATAATCTGGCCCGATTGCAGCACGGATTTTATTCGTTTATTGCACCCTATTGCTGGGAGTCGTTGTATTATTTCAACCTGACTCATACCCAATTATTTTGGAAGTATTTAATCACTTGTTTTAATTTGATACGAAGAAACTACTATATTGTCTACAAAGACTTTACAACGGATACTAAAAAATCCTCCTAGAGTCACTTTTATGCTCTTTGATTCATTTCCTTCATTCCTAATACTCCCATTTAAAGTCCCTCTAAATGCTAAGCCTAAATTTTCATCTTGCAATTTTCCATCTACATACAACTTCTCGCCTGTAAACCATCTATTCTCAACTTGTATTCGGTGACCGTCATATATAGCTTCAAATACCTTCTTCATTTCACCACTCCTTTATCATTCTTTGTCCGTTCATATAAAAATTACTTATTCTACGATTACATCCAATAACTATATTACTTTGCTTTGTTTCCCTTAATTTATATACGGATGAATGCCCTATAGGTTTCATTCAACAAAATAGTCCTATTACTAAATTAGGGGCAATCCTTTTTCAAGAATTGCACCCGATTCTAGAATAAAAACGAACAATTCAATTATCTATATTTTTTCTAATGAATTTGTCTCTAAGATTTAAAATAAACTCAAACAAAAAGAAAGCTAATAAACCACTCCAAAAAATATAACTAGGAGAGAACAAGATGCTTTCTGTAGATAAATAATAAAAATAGTTCACTGCTGATACTAGCATGTAAGCATAAAAACCGAAAATCATTCCTTTTCTCGAGTTGAATGATTCTTTATCGCTCATCTTTTTGAAGAACACCGCATTGTCAGCTCCTTAACTTCTAAAATAGCCCAATTATAGCGTAACTCTTATGCATTAATCGCACCTGTTAGCGGGGTTACATTCCAACCAATCCATACAAAATTAAAAATAATGTACCCCCTCCGCAGAGTGACGCAGAACAGTATAAATCATAAAATTATGCCTCTCCTCTGAAATTGCACGAACCGCAAAGATAGAGAAAAAGATCATAAAGAATCCTAGCAATGAATATATGAAAAGCATTTCAGTTTCTCTTTTCTAATGGAATTCAAGCAATAAAAGAAACTAACATGGCCCTCCACGAACGTTTTACAACAGCGAAAAAAGTGAAAAGAATGTTACACATACTGAAATCGCCATTATTATTGGAAGTAGTATTCCCACTTTGCACATCTCCTACCTTCATAATCACGGCCCCATGGCATGAAATTTGTATAGCCATCGCGCCATAGTAGTGAATCGTCAGGACAGTCTATTGACGCTCAGTCTCAACCACTTTGCTCTTGCTTCTCCCGTTCCTCGCGCTCAAGAATATATCTCTCGTATGGATCGTTCACTCCATCGTATGGATCGACAGGAACGGTATGTTGATGTATTTCTTTCAACAACCAAAATGACCTAAAAATCACTCCGACAATAATAGCAGCTAACGCATACCAACCTATTGGACCGATTAACGCCAAAATGCCCAAAACACCCGCCACTACAATACACCCGACTAACTTCATATGATCTCTCCTCTGCTTGCATTCCACTTGATTTCTTTTACATTCATACGCCTATTAACTGAAAATACGTTTCCTCATCGTCTTTAAAGACGCGCATATACTCATACGTCCGATCCAATGTAATCTTATATAATCTATATTCATCTTCTGTCGGGTCATCATTCTCCTGCAAGTAAATCTGGAAAGTGTCTTCATCCGTTCTAATACCCACTTCGCCAAATCCTTTTCCGTTATCCAAGAAATTTTGATTCAGATATAAGAATCGTTCCTTTTCCGTTTCATTGTACATATAAATACCATTTCCATCAGGTTCGTCTGCAGTTTCTATACCATCAATAAAGTTTTTTACATCCGCATCCACACTGTCGATCGTCACTTCCGAATAAGATAATTGCTTCTCGCCACACCCTACCAACACACTCGCAATGACCAGTAACACGAATAATTTCCTCAATTGATCTATACCTCCTGTCATTCCACTTTCAAAGTCACACGTAACTACTTCCAATAAATATACCATTAGTTCCATTTATTACACACCATGAATATACTAGTACACAATTAAATAATGAGGATATATTCGATTATTCGCAATCGTCTACTCTACTATGGTAAAATAGAAGTAGAGTCAGATTCTCTTTCTTGAAAAGCACATGGGTCTTTTATTATAAGGAGGAATTGCAAATGGCTAAAGACGACAGAATAGAAATTATTAAAAAGAACGAGATGCGGACGAAGGAAATTTCCAAGATGATTGGTGAAGGCGGTATTGGAGCGGATAAGTATTACGATATTAGAAAAAAGCCTGCTCCAGAAGATGTAACCGAATCACGTGAAGATCAAGGTTCCGGCGAAAACAAATAATCTAGTAAATCTACCAAAATCATTCCATATAACGATCACAAGCCACTTTCCTGTCAAACGGAAAGTGGCTCGTGGTTTTTATATGAACAAAAAAGACTTCAGCATTACACGGAAGTCCCTAAAGTTGGGAACTGGCTTACAAGATTCTCTGAAAAAGTAACGCAGTTTTGTATAACCTATTTAACAGCCCATAAATTGAGGCGTTCGTTTATCTGAAAATTATTTAGTTTTACCATAACTAGCTTCAAGTCCACTTCGAACATCCATTTGAATCCCGTATTGTGGTATTGGATAGCGCAAGCCATTTCTACTTAATCTTTCTACCCCTTCTAATGCCTTAACTAAATCATCTGGAGATAATGCAATCAATAACTCATCATCCAACACTCCACCATATCTCCGTTCTGCAAAACATGGGATCGACAAGCTAGGTTCACCTGTAGCAAGCGCGCGTCCCCAAGAGTCCGCACAGGATGATTCTCCAACGAAATCCCATTCAAACTTTTTGTAGTTCTTCCATTGTAGACCATTGAGAAAGAGCATCATCTGTCCTGGTGTAGCATAAATCAAACAAATATCAGGAGGACTCAATCGATCTGAAACAAGGGGTGAAACTGCCATTGCTTCATATCTGCCATAAGGATTAACAGTCATTGCCGCTTGGTGCGCAGCGGAATCTTCACGGTTTTCAAACCATACTCCCTCCATCTCTTTCCCAGATAACCATTCTTCATCGCGGGGGTGTAAACCAAGAACCACACTGCATTGTGGCATAACCAAGTCTTCTGCAGTTATACCTACAGTCCATCCTAATCTAGCTGCTTGTGCCACGACTTGATCCGTTGTGTGTACGGCTGATGGTCTTCTTATTTTATCTATGGCTTCCATGTCCTCCACTTTCTCAAACATTTTCATACCAATGGGAACTGTTTTTATGCGTAAATACGTATACAGTTTATCGACAATCATCTGCCAATCGTACATTTTAATTTCAGTTTTACTTTCTATTTCAATCACAGCTCCTTCTTATTCACTGCTTCTCTTTGTTAATAAGCACTTTCAAGACACCTGTCGTCACGGGTTCACCCGTTTGTTTAATAATTTTTTGAATGGCAGTTACAACTCCAGTGCCATTTTTCTTATCTTCTAACTCCGTTACTTCTAATTCAACGTGTATCGTGTCATTTATGAATGTCGGCTGTATAAATCTGAGATGATCAATTCCATAAAAAGCGACAATGATTTCCGGCTCCATTATTTGAAGTCCGGTAGCAGCTGACAACACCAGCATGCCGTGTGCAATTCTTTGTTTAAATGGCGTATTATTTTCTGCATACTCTTTATCTGTATGAAGCGGATGCCAGTCTCCACTGAATGCGGCAAACATCACAAGATCCGACTCAGTAATCGTACGACCTCTGGAACTCCATGTTTCACCTACTTCAAAGTGCTCAAACTTTTTATTGAACATGTTGATCTACCTCCATCAATTCATTGAATTTTCAATCACCTCAGAGCGTAAAACAGTCTTTAATATCTTTCCTGTAGCATTTCTTGGCAATTCATTAACAAGTTCGATTTGCCTCGGAATTTTAAAATGGGCAAGCTTTACTTCGCAAAAGTCATGAACGTCTTGAAGACTTATATGTTCGCTAGTATCCTTCAAGGCAATAACTGCTTAACGGATTCTCCTCACTTCCATTATTAGTTAACACTGTCGATTTCCATATACAGTGTTGCATATTCTTCTCGTAATATTTGCTTTTGGACTTTCCCAATCGTCGTCATCGGGATCGTATCTATAAATACAACCTTTTTAGGAACTTGGAATCCACCAAGATGCTCTTTGGAATAAGCAATAATCTCTTGTTCAGTAATGTTGGCTCCCTGTTTAGTTACAACAAAAGCAGTTACCGCTTCGTGCCACTCTTCATTGGGAAGACCTACAACCGTTACATTTTCAATTCCCTCATGATTTAATAGTGTTTGCTCCACTTTGATGGAGGCTACATTTTCTCCACCCGTTTTGATAATATCCTTTTTCCGGTCTACAAATACCATTTGCCCATCTTCATCCCAACATCCTAAATCTCCTGTATGATGCCAGCCGAACAAACGACTTGCTTTTGTTTCTTCGTCGTTATCCAAGTAACTGTTCATGACATTTGGACCGCGATGCACGATTTCACCAATTTCACCTCTTGGCAAGATTTCACCTTCATCATTCATCACTACTGTATCGTTCAGAATTGTTGTCGTCCCCCAGTAAGAACCAAATCTTTTTAGCTGCTCTTCAGGTTTAAATAGCATTGTAGCTGGATACATTTCGGTTTGCCCAGTGCCCAGTAAGAAATCTGCCCCAAGCTCATTGATACCTTTTTCCAATGTATTTCTATCCATTGGTGCCATCGCATACATACATGTTTTTAAAGATGAAATATCATATTTACTTCGACTGGGATGATGAATAATTGCCCGATAGATGATCGGTAATACAAATAAAAATGTAGCTTTATGTTTTTCAATTACTTGCATAAAGTTCTCCGGTTCGAACTTTTTAACAATAGTAATCTTTGCACCAATGGTTAGGAACGATGTTGAAAATGAGTGCTGGGCACAATGAAACATTGGCAACACCGCTACTTGAACATCATCCTTATTTATACCAACTTCAATAATGTTACTTAAACTAGTAAAGTAGACAGCTAAATGGCTAATACGAACACCCTTTGGATCACTCGTCGTACCGCTTGTAAACATAATTTGTGCGATGTCGCGGTCCTTAATATCAACATCTGGTTCTTCGCTAGACTGACCGACAAGAGCTTCATCAAAGGAATTTCCAAGCCCACCCTCTTCTTTATTGACTATCAATAGTTGATCATCCGCAAAATTCGAAGGATTGACCTGTAATATTTCATTGTCAATAATCGTCATCTTGACATCTGCTTTATTTAAAATATATCTTCTTTCTTTAGGAGATAGGCCTGGATTTATCGGTACCCATATTAGACCTGCTTTTTGAATGCCATACATTGCAATTACGTGTTCGATGGAGTTAGCACATATAGTTGCAATGGTATCGCCCTTTTTGTAACCACTTCCAATTAAATAGTTAGCGAAACTATTGCACGCATCATCTAGCTCTCGATACGTAAGTTCTTTGTCGCCTTCCACGAGAGCTGTTTTATCACCATAACGACTTGCAGATCTACGAAGAATATCACCTATTGCAACACGGTTAATTACTGAAATTTCATCCAACATAATACTTCCCCCTCGTAATTGTTAATTTATGTTCAGTCTTTTCGTTAGAATTTCATTCATGATTTGCGTTGTTCCGCCACCAATGGACTGAAGTCTCGCATCTCGCCAATAGCGCTGAACAGGATACTCCATCATATAGCCACTCCCGCCATGTATTTGAAGCGCCTGGTCACATACTCTGCTCACCATTTCAGCCGCATATGCTTTTGCCATCGTTGCCTCTGTTGTAACATCATGTCCTTTGTTATATTGGTAAACTGCCCGATACGTTATGCTTCTGGCCTTCTCAATATCTACAGCCATATCGACCATCTTATGTCGAAGCACTTGGAATTGAACTAGCGGCCCGCCAAATTGGATTCGTTCTTTACTGTAACGAATAACATCTTCCAATACCTTTTCAGCTAATGCGATACTTGAAAGCGCCATCGTCAATCTCTCCCATTGGAAATTGATCATAATATACTTGAATCCTTCATTGAGATTACCAATCAAATTCTCTTTGGGAACTTTTACATTGTCAAAATAGAGCTCGCTTGTATCAGATGCCCGCCACCCTAACTTGCTGAGTTTCTTTCCGACAGAAAACCCTTCCCAATCACTTTCTACGATGAAAAGACTCATATTTTTATGTCCTGGTTCATCGGATGTTTTTGCAGCGACCACTACATAGTCGGCGGTAGCTCCATTCGTAATAAAGGTTTTTGATCCGTTCAATACATAATGGTCACCCTTATCAACGGCTTTTGTAACTAGTGAGGAGACGTCACTACCTGCATTTGGTTCGGTGATCCCTAATGCAGCGATTTGTTTTCCTTCAATACCTGGTTGTAAGTATTTTTTCTTCTGCTCATCATTACCAAACTTCCAAATCGGCGTCATGGCTATACCGATGTGAGCGGCAATAGAAGCTCCTACTCCACCTGATCCACATTTTATGAGTTCTTCATTAAAAACGGCATCCATAATAAGGTCAGACCCTGCTCCTCCATATTCGACTGGAAACTTAGTCCCTAAAAATCCTAACTCCCCCATTTGTTCAAAAAGACATCTTGGAACCTCGCCCGCTTTTTCCCATTCTTCAACAAATGGCACAATCTCTTTTTCTACAAACTTACTTACTGATTTGCGAAACATATGATGATCTTCATTAAACATCCAGTGGGCCATTTTCTCACTTCCTTTTCCGATGATTTATAAGCCTATTTGTTTTGAGATGATTTCTTTCATCACTTCATCTGCCCCTGCTCCAATACGATTAAGTCTTGAATCGCGCCAAATGCGCTCAATAGGGTAGTCTGTCATATATCCGTTACCACCGAATATTTGCAATGCCCGATCCGCAACCCAGTGGGCCATTTGCGCAGCTGCTAGTTTTGTCATTGAAATTTCCTTACTCGGTACTTCGCCATTGGAAAAGCGGTACGCAGTCGCATACGTCAATTCTTTGCATACTTCTATTTCCGTTTTCATTTCAGCCAATAGATGAGAAATCACTTGAAAATTAGCTACCGGTTGATTAAACTGCTTTCTCGTTTTCGCATATTCATAAGCTAGATCATAGGCAGACTCGGCCAACCCGATCGAAGCTGCTGCTGAAATCAGTCGCTCTCCTTGCAGTTCCCACATAATATACGAGAAACCTTTTCCTTCTTCTCCTAGCAAGTTCGCTTCCGGCACACTGACATTATCAAATAGTATTTCAGCCGTATCTGATGAACGCATACCTACTTTGTCCAATCTTTTACTGATAGAAACACCCGGGCTATCAAGGTCTACTAAGATTAGACTGAGTCCTTTATAACCTGGTTCGTCTGATGTTCTTGTGACAAGCGTAACGAAATCTGCACGCGAACCGTTTGTAATAAACATTTTCGTACCATTTATAATCCACTCATTGCCTTGCTTTCGCCCTCGTGTTTCAATAGAAGCCACGTCGGAACCATGATTCGGTTCAGAAATCCCAATTGCAGCAAGCTTATCCCCTTTAACAGCTGGAATGAAAAATCGTTTCTTTTGATCGTCATTGCCAAATTCCGCAATTGGGGGTATAGCCATATCCGTTTGAACGGCGACCGCCATCGGAAATCCGCCACAACCACACTTGGCAAGTTCCTCCGCAAACACGATAGATGTAAAGTAATCTCCGCCTTGACCTCCGAGTTCTTTAGGATAACGAAGTCCAAGAAAACCTAAATCTCCCATTCTTTTTATTATTTCTATTGGGAATTCACCGGCCTCTTCCCACTCTTCTACGAACGGTTTCACTTCTTTCTCGACGAACTTTCGAATGACTTTGCGTAACTGTTCGTGCCCTTCCGTAAAATAAGGTTCATATATCATACGTATACCCCCGCTTTATTAACTGTTTGATTGGATATTTTCAGCACACCTTCTGGAACTTCTATTTCCATTCGCAGTAAATTTGCACCGAAACACTTGCCAAGACTATCGATCCGGATAGATCTTGAACCGCCGCCATTCAAAGCTCCCTTTAATATGAAGTTAAAAGCGTTTATAGTTGGCACTTCATAGCGGATCACTTCTCCTTCAATCAATTCTTGAAAGTGCTCTTTCACTTTTTCTGCTGTAACTTGTTGAGCAAAAATTTCATACAACTCTCTACTTGGAGCAAATAATCCGATGTTGACTGTATTGCCTTTATCTCCAGATCGTGCTTGTGCTATATCTTTCAACAGAATTTTAGGCATACGTGCCCACCTCCTCCACGACAACCTTCACTTGGCTTTCTACCAGTTCTCTCGGAATGAGCGATGCCCACATACCAAGCAACTGTCTGGGTGGAATATTTCCGAAAAATCCGCCTGCTGCTGGAGGACCATTAAGGAATAACGGGGGAATTAAACGATTTAACTGCAGTACATCCCTTTTCGTTTTGCCTCGTACCGCTATTCGCAAATACACTTCGTTCAAATCCTCACTAGGCTCACTTGCCAGTGGACCGTGTATCGAATCATAGCCTAAGTAACTCGTCTGTATTTCATCGTACGTTAACCCATTTTTGCTAATTTGTTGGCGTATGATTTCATCTGATTTTCTCGCCTTTTTCAAAGCATCCGGCCATGAATAGCCAACAAGCACTTGCCCCATATACCCATCCTCATAACCCATCATAACCTTTAAGTTGTCTGGTTTAGGATTCCCTTTAACACCGCTCACTTGTACACGATTGTCTCCAACTTGCTCGAGCTTCACTTGCGTTAGATCGACAGTGACGTCAGGCGTTACATAAGCTGAAGGATCATGTATTTCATACAGCATTTGTTCTTTCACTGTATCTACAGATACGCGTCCTCCACTCTCTTCTACCTTCGTAATAATAAATTCTCCACTTTCACTCATTTCCGCTATTGGATAACCAATTTTCTCCATGCCCTCAATCTGATCCCAGTCACCACTGAAGTTTCCACCTGTCGATTGAGCGGAACATTCCAATAAATGCCCCATAAAAATACCACTTGCAAGTCGATCCCAATCGTCTTCTGACCAACCATACTCATAAATTAATGGTGCCAAAAACTGTGCTGTGTCAGTGGTTCTACCCGTAACTACAATATCAGCGCCTTGTTTTAGCGCTTCAACAATCGGCATTGATCCAATATATGCGTTCGCAAACATTAGCTTAGCTTGCACTTCACTAATGGATTCTCCAGTTTCCATATGATCAAATAAGACACCTTTAGATAGTAAGCTATCCATTTGATCAAATAAATTGTCGCCAGTCACAACTGCCACTTTCAAATCATCCATTTCTAGCTCTTTTGCAACACGAATAATTTCTTTTTGGGCACCTAGTGGATTAATCCCACCTGCGTTTGTTAACAGTTTAATGCCTTTTTCTTTTACATAAGGAAGCAAGGCTTTCATTGATGTAGTGATATCCCGTGTATAGCCGACACTTTCATCTTTCTGCTTATCTTTTACGAGTATAGCCATTGTTAATTCTGCCAAACAATCAAAACTCAGGTAATCTACATTACCGTATTTAGCTGTAGCGACAGCTGGCTCTATTGTGTCTCCATAAAAACCTTGTGCCGCTCCGACTCGAACCGTTTTCATCTTGTATAACCTCCCTCTATTTGTCAGGTTTCAATAGTGATCACAGTATCGCCTTCTTGTACGAAGTCGCCTTCTGCTACTTTTATTTCTTTCACAATACCCGCCTCTGTCGCCTCAATCGGAATTTCCATTTTCATTGATTCTAATATAATTAAAACTTCCCCAACGGCTACTGTATCTCCAACTTGAACTTCAGTTTTCCAGACACTTCCGCCCATTGGCGATAGTATTTCTATCATAAGTATCTCTCCTTATTTCCCCGTCCATATTGGTTTTCTTTTATCTAAAAATGCGGATGCGCCTTCGTTTAAATCCTCACTTTTAAAGGACACCAGTCTCAATGTAGATAGGTAATCGAAAGACCTCATAAAGTCCATTTGCTCTGTTGCGAAAAATGCTTCCATACCTAGCCCAACCGCCAATGGGCTATGAGAGGCGATTGTCTTCGCAAGTTCCCACGTCTTTTCTTCTAGTTGATCATGGGGCACTACATGATGCACTAATTGATATTCTTTTGCTTTTTCAGCATCTATCACTTCTGCTGTCAACATCATCTCCATGAAACGACGATCACCGACAGCCCGCCTTACCCACGGCAAGATTACATATGGGACGAGTCCCAATTTCATTTCAGTTAGTCCCAGTTTTGCTTGATCTGATGCAATTGCAATATGCGACATCGCTACGAGACCTGTTCCACCGCCAAGCGCTGCACCGTTAACAGAAGAAATTATGGGGGTTTTTACAATTGCGCCTAACTTAAATAACACAGTACTTTCCAAACCTTCTTGGTAAAGTTGCGGAACCGACTTTTCAGCGTACTCTTTAAAGTCTTTTAAATTTCCACCCGCAGAAAATGCTTTCCCCGCTCCCGTTAAAATGATGGCCCGGACTTCTGAATCACTATCTGCCTTTTGGATTGCATGTATTAAATCACTTGTTAACTGTTCGTCTAAAGGATTTCTCATATCAGGAAGATTCATCGTAATCTTCGCTATATTCTCGGATGTTTCATATAACACCGTTTCATAACTCATTTTCATCCCCCTAACTATTTACTCATCACACTGGATGTACCGCATTACGTTTTTCATACTTCATAACAGACTTTGTCTTATAGAACTTGAATCTACGAATCACTTCAGTCCGAATGTCATCAAAACCAACTATGTCATCAATAATTAATTCTGAAGCTACTTTGAAGAGATTTACATCCTGTAAGTATTCATTTCTTTTTTCATCTATGAAAGCCGCGCGCTCATCTTCCGGAAGCTCTTGAATCTTGTTATAATAAACTGCATTCACTGCGGCTTGTGGACCCATTATCGCTATTTGTGCACTAGGCAACGCTAACACTACATCGGAACCAAATGCCGGTCCTGCCATTGCATAAAGACCTGCGCCGTAACATTTGCGGACTACTAATGAAATAATAGGAACCGTGGATTCTGAAAGTGCTGAAATCATCTTGGCACCATGCCGGATAATTCCACTCTGCTCTACTTTTGAGCCAATCATATAACCAGGTACATCTGACAAATAAAGCAACGGAATATTATACGCATTACAAATCATCACAAATCGTGCAGCCTTATCTGGTGAATCAACGAATAATGTTCCACCTTTGACTTTGGATTGATTGGCAATAATTCCTTTTACTTCTCCATTCAATCGCGCAAATCCTGTAATTAACTCTGGCGCAAATAGCTTTTTGTATTCAAACCAGCTTCCTTCGTCAATTACTTGATCAATCAATTCATACATATCAAACGGCGTATTCTCATTTAAAGGAACTATATCTTTCACGTCTCTTCCACTAACTGGGTCTACTCCATTTTCTACAGGAAGGCAATCTTTCCAAGACTGGGGCATATACCCTAAGTATCGTTTACAAGCATCAATCGCTTCTTCCTCGCTATCTACTAACACATCACCTAACCCACTTACCGAACAATGCATTCTAGCGCCGCCCATTTCGTCCATTGTGGTCTTTTCACCAATTGCCATCTCTACCATTCTCGGAGACCCTAGATACGCACTTGAATTTCCATCAACCATAATAACCAAATCAGAAAATGCTGGAACGTACGCGGATCCTGCTGGCGATGGTCCAAATAATATTGTGATCTGGGGGATCACACCTGATAATTGGACTTGGTTGTAAAATATCTTGCCACCTTGTCGTTTACCGGGGAAAACATTTAACTGTTCTGTTATCCTCCCCCCCGCCGAATCGATAAGATATATGATAGGAACTTTTAATTCCGCAGCCTTCTCTTGGATACGAATATTTTTCTCGACAGACTTCGGTCCCCATGAGCCCGCCTTAACAGTAGAATCTGCTGCTAAGAAGCATACAGTTCGACCATTTATTTCTCCGATGCCCGTTACACTGCCATCTGCTGGAAGCGATGGATCTAGATTATTCGCGAACAACCCATCCTCGACAATCGAATTCGGATCAAAAAGCATTTCTAACCTCTCTCTGACAAATAACTTACCTTGTTCTTCATTTTGTTTATGATACTTTTCTCTTCCACCCTTTATGATTCGCTCTTTCTCTGATAAGTACTTTTGATAATCTTTACGCAATTGCACCACTCCTCATAATCCTATTTTTAATTCACTTATATACCTTGCAAGAGTCATGCCAACTATTATTTGCAGACAAACCGTGTATTTCTTCTAAACTAGGATTATATGAGTATAGCCAAATGTGTAAAATATCTGATAGTTGTACAAATATTCGCACAGTTGTGTTGATTTTCTTTTTCCTTCCATATAAACTTAAATTACCCATTCGTTTTGTTAGTTTAAGCATTAGCTTGTTAGACTACTAGTGAAACATCGAGAAAAACCAAGATTCATCAATCAAAAGGAGATGTTACCTATCAGAGTTCACCAACTTGCTTCTTCAAACTTTATTAAAGTTTCCAATGACGCCACCGCAAAAGACGTTATGAAACTTTTTTTAAATAGAAAACAGGACATCGCTTGTGTCTATAAACATGAACACTTCTTAGGTATCGTTACAAAATACTCTTTATATCGCTTACTACTGGAAAACGAAGCATTCGATGCAGTAATTGAACCGGTTATTATTAAAAACGTCGTCACACTGAACGAAAATGATTATCTTATTTATGGTAAGAAATTATTAATCGAAAAAAACATTGCACACGCTGTCGTTCTAAACGAAGCAGGCCATGTCACCGGCATTTTAGCAACAGCAGAAGTAATTTCAGGATTGATTACTGATACAAAAAGTTCCGCCAACCAATTATCTTCTTTGGTAAATAGCTTGGAAGATGGCATCATTTCAGTTAATTTGGAGATGCGTATAACCTCAGTAAATACCGCTGCCGTTACCATTATCGAAATTCAAAAAGATGAATTTCTAAACCTTTCAATCTTGGATATATCACATACTCTATTTAAAAATCTAAAGGATTCTATTACAACAAAGAAAAGCTTCGTAAAAAAGGTCAGTTTTTCAAAAGCAACAACGATTGCAACTTTTATTCCAATCATAGAATGGGACGTTGTGATCGGAGCGATTGTAGTGCTGAAGGAAATTACCGAACTAGAGAAAATTGCAAAGGAATTGAAAACTACAAAGAGCATTGAAAAAACATTAGATAGCGCATTAGAACTCTCTTACGACGGAGTTCTTATCACAGATTCGGAAGGTATAATTACGAGAGCTAATCATGGTATTTTGTCATTACTCGGATATCAATCAACAAAAGAAGTCATCAATCAACATATAAAAATTCTTCTGCCAGAAATACCGGCCGATAAAAGTATTCTTCACAATGAAAGTATTGCGGGAGAACTTTTACAGATTAAAGGTCAGCAAGCCATATTGTCTCAAATGCCTATCATTGAAGAGGGCAAAACTATCGGGGCTATATTCAAGTTTATATTTAAACAATTAGAAGACTGGAAAGACCTTTTACAACAAATGGAGCGTCTTGAAACCGAAATCTCTTATTATCGTGGAGAACTTCTGAAGGTCTCACTTGAAAACAATCCATTTGGACTGATCATTTCGAAAAATAAACAAATTAATAGCCTTAAAAATGATGCCTATACTGCTGCGCAGTCATTCTCGAATATTTTATTAACTGGTGAAAGCGGGACAGGAAAAGAATTATTTGCTGCTGGAATTCACCAAGCTTCTGGGAGACCAGGAGCATTTATCACTGTCAATTGTGGCGCCATACCGGAAGAACTATTGGAATCTGAGTTTTTCGGTTACGCAGATGGTGCTTTTACTGGAGCGAAAAAAGGTGGAAAACCGGGGAAATTTGAATTAGCGAAAAGTGGGACGTTATTTTTAGATGAAATTGGTGACATGCCATTATCGTTGCAAGTGAAAATTTTGCGGGTATTACAAGAAAAAGAATTTGAAGCGGTAGGCGGGATTAAAACAATACAAGCGGATGTAAGAATCTTAGCAGCAACGAATAAAGATTTACTTGCTATGGTTCAAGATGGATCGTTCAGGAGAGATTTGTATTACCGACTCCATGTTATACAGTTACACATACCTCCGCTTCGCGAAAGACTCGAAGATTTGTCGCTCCTATCCGAACATTTCATTAACAAATTCAAATCAAAAACGTATAAACAAATTAACGGCATAACAAATGAAGCTTTGGAAAAGTTAGCCCAACACAAATGGCCGGGCAACGTTAGAGAGTTAGAGAATGTGTTGGAGCGTGCGTTTCACTTTACAGCCAGTAATTGGATTGACGCGGAGAATATACATCTTGATCAATCACGAATTCAACCCATAGAATTACCTCAACAAGAAGTTCGACAGTCACCTTTACAATCTAATGGTTTAAACCGAAAAGAGCTAATTAATAACACTGAGAAGTCTCTATTAATTGAAGCGCTCACAAAAACAGATGGCAATAGAACCAAAGCAGCTGAAATGTTAGGGATCAGTCGCTCGTCTCTCTATTACAGAATTGAAAAGTTCCAAATCAAAGAAGAATCGAGTTTTAAGATCGAAGAATAAAAAACAGGCTACCTACCTCCAATATAATATGGAGTCCAGGCAGCCTGTCTTTCATAGTGTATTATAACTCTTTATCTTCATAACTGAGCTAACTTCTCTCGCAGATGTTCCTCTACAAAGTTTGTCGTCGTATTACCTTCTGAAAATGCTTTGTGCGCAATCACTTCTTTTAACATAGGGATATTCGTTTTTATTCCTTCTACAATATACTGATCAAGAGCCTTCTTCATCTCTTCAATAGCTCCATTTCTTGTATTTCCTTTCACAATTAACTTCGCAATCATAGGATCGTAGAATGGCGTGATGACCGAACTCTCATTTATCGCCAGTTCATGTCGCACATTTTCACCACTCGGCAACTGCAGTTTAGTGATCTTACCGGGAGACGGGAAAAATGTTTTTGGATCTTCTGCATAAATTCGTACTTCAATAGCGTGACCCAACTTTTTAATTTCACTTTGTCTGAATGGCAGGTCTTTTCCTGCTGCAATATTGATTTGTTCTTTAACGATATCAATTCCTGTGATTTCCTCTGTAATTGGGTGCTCTACTTGCAATCTGGTATTCATTTCAAGAAAGTAGAAGTTCTGGTCTTCGTCTACTAAGAATTCAATAGTTCCAGCATTGACGTATCCGATTGCTTTCGCAGCCTTCACAGCAACCTCACCCATTTTCACTCTTGTTTCCTCATCCAAAAAAGAAGATGGTGCTTCTTCCAATACTTTTTGATGACGACGTTGAATGGAACACTCTCTTTCCCACAAGTAGACCGTATTTTGTTTACTATCAGCCAATATTTGAATTTCGATATGTCTAGGGTTTTCTACAAACTTTTCAATAAATATATCACCATTCCCAAAAAAGTCCGTCGCCCTTTTTTGATTACTACCAAACGCCTTTGTCAATTCTTCGCTGTTCCTCACCGTCTGTATACCAATTCCTCCACCACCAGCAGAAGCTTTTAACATAATAGGATAACCAATTTTCTCTGCAACTGCAACTGCCTCTTCTGCATCTTCTAATGAATGGCTAATACCAGGAGTAATTGGTACACCGGCTTTTTCCATCAATTTTCTTGATTCAATTTTGCTGCCCATTTTATCTATTGCATCAGATTTTGGTCCAATAAAAACTAGCCCCGCTTCTTCACAACTTTTTACAAACTGTACATTTTCCGAAAGCAAACCGTAACCCGGATGAATAGCTTCAGCCCCAGATGCTTTCGCTACCTCAACGATCTTGTCTATATTCAAATAACTTTCATTCACACGGGCAGGTCCAATTAAGTATGCTTCATCAGCAGCTGTAACGTACAAAGATTCTGCATCTGCTTCCGAATAGATCGCAACTGTTTTAATTCCCATTTCTTTGCATGCTCTTATCACCCTTGCAGCAATCTCTCCACGATTCGCAATTAATATTTTATTGAACATAAATTGAGTCTCCTCTCTTTCCATCTGTACAACTAATTTACAATTCAACTATATACTTGCAAGAGTTATGCCAATTAGCATAACCTTATACTCTCGCACATTCAGTCTCTGTAGCTATAATCAAGTGTAGCTATTTTTAGACAGTTGTCTTTATACTTACACAACCATCTAGTCTTGAAATGCACACAAAGAAAAAAAGACCCCCGCAAAAAACGGAAGTCCCCCCACTCTTACAATATATACGTATCAATCTTCAATACCAATTCTGCAATTTCCGGCTTACTCACTTGATCGTCCGCTCCCACACTGTCCCCTTTATGTTTCAGGTCATCCGTGATGAGTGAAGAAAAAATGATTACCGGCAAGTCCATAAGTTTTGGCGTTTCACGAATCCGTTTGGTAAAGTGATGACCGTCCATTTGCGGCATCTCGATATCTGTGATCACCAACTGAATTTCCTTCTTCACATCGATACCATCCGCCACTAGCGACTCCAAATAATCAAACGCATCTTTGCCGTTTTCATAGAAGTCGAGATTCGCGTAGCCTGCTTCACTGAGCGTGTCATACAATAATTTACGCAATAACGGAGAATCTTCCGCAATCAAAATGCGTTTATCTGACCGTTCACGCTTCCCAAGCTTCTTCACTTGCTCCACGTTAATCCCTGCATCCGGATTAATATCCATAATGATCTTTTCAAAATCAAGCAACAACAACATTTCGCCATCCAGCTTGATGACGCCAATCACTTGAGAGTTCTCTGCTGCATAAATGCCAGAAGGTTTCTCGATTTGATTCCAAGAAATACGGTGGATCTGCGTCACGTTATGTACACGGAAGACGACCGTTTGTTTATTGAAAGCAGCGACGATATACTTGGCATCGTCTGGGTGGCTTGAAGGTGCCATTCCTAATATTTTCTCCATGCTGATGACCGGCAACACTTCACCGCGCAACTGAATAATGCCTTCCACCGCAAAGTGGGCATGGGGAATCGGCGTAATCTTCAATGGCATGATAATTTCCTTCACTTTGATCACATTAATGCCGTAACGATTTCCTTGCATCTCAAATCCGACGATCTCCAACTCATTCGTACCGCTTTCCAATAAAATACCTGACTCATTGGACACATTCTTTCACCCTCTCAGACGATATGGTCTATTACTATTATATGCGTTCATAGAATATACAATTCATTGGTGCAATAGAACTAGTATATCACATCAATTGGCTATTAATCTATGACAGTGAAAATAAATCTACTACTAACACAACGTTATGGGTGGACGAATCCTCGCTTCATCGATTCCGCTAGCCAGTTTTCAAATTGTGGAACGGTCAATGGTTTTGAGAAATAGTACCCTTGGAAGGTCAAATCCGGTTTCAAATCAAGCAGAAATTCCACTTGTTCTAGTTGCTCTACCCCTTCGACGACTATGTTCAGGTCCATCGAGCTCCCAAGCGTTAGTATGGCATTTAGCACCGCGCACTTCTTCACCGGTGCCGGTACCCCGTCCGTAAAGGACTTATCGATCTTCAACGTCGTAATGGGCATCCGCTGTAAAAAGGACAAAGACGACACACCTGTCCCAAAATCATCGAGTGCAATCGAGAATCCATAACGCCTGAATCGCTTCATCGCAGCAATAGCCTGAGTGGTGGACTTCGCGCTACTCGTTTCCGTCATCTCCAGTTCAATGCGGCTGGGGTCAAATCGGTACACATTGGTTTCTTTCCATAACAAATCAAGCAAACGCGGTTCTGTCACGTATTCACCAGGGATATTAATCGCTACTTGCGGCACATGAATGCCTTGCGAATCCCAATTATGAATTTGTCTGCACACTTCGCGAATAATCCAGTCCGTCACTTCACCCATTCGCCCTTCTCGCTCCAATATGGGAATAAACGTCACGGGCGGGATCACACCAAGTTCTGGATGCGTCCAGCGAAGCAATGCTTCCACACCGACGAACTCATGTGCAGCCCCTTTTACTTTCGGTTGGTAAACCAAATAGATATGTTTTTCATCCAACGCCTCGGAAATATCGCGCAAGACATCTTGCTCATAGGACTTTCCATGGATAACGGGGTCGAACGTCAACAATCCCCTTTCATGCGAAGCGGCCGCTTGTTCCACAACCATCAACGCCTCTTTATACAATGTCTTCACAGACTTGTTCTGATCAGCCTTAGCTAATCCACATGCATAGCGCATCTCTTGATTTTGAATAGCCAATAGTTGATCCATTTCACGCTGCATGATCACAAGGTTCTTATAAAAGTCCGCAGTTCGCCCTGCCTGCTCCACACAAAATAAATACCGATTTCCGCTGACACGATACAACTGTGCGTATGAAGGTTTCCACTTCGCAAGCAACGCACCGAGTTCCTTCAAAATTTTATCCCCTTCTGTATAGCCGTATAATTGATTAATACGCTGCAGATCAGGGAAATTCCAAATGGCGACGTCTCCTATTGCGATATCACCTGTCAAACACCGCTCCCAATTGCGTCGATTCGGCAATTTCGTCAACACATCATAATACTTCAGCCAATAATCGACATAGCGATCAATATAAGAGGTCAATAACATCCCAAGAAGTAATAACCCAACTCCAATGCCGATCAAGGCATTCATGATATTCATATGCATGGCAGATTCACTTACCGCTTGTCCTTCGTCTATGTAATAGTGGGTACCCCCTATGATAAAGTAATGCATCGTAAGCGTACCTACTGACAAATACAAAGCGGCGAGTACTTTAGAAATCCCACTACGCTTCGCCTTACGCGTACCGTGAATAGCTAGAAAGGCAAATAAACCACCTACTATACTGCTCGCAAGCACTACTTTCCAATCAAAACTAACATAGGCATTTAACTTAATCGACTTTACGCCTAAAAAATGCATCGTACCCATCCCGATGACAATGAGCAGCGCAGCTACTACATATCGCCAGCGTACTCTCAAGGGACTTTGCACAAGTTGAATGATTAGCAACACCGCAAGAAAAATCGGCAAAATACACATAATGGCCCAACCATAATGTACACGGATCTCAATAGGTAACCATAGCGAATTAAATGTTAAAAAATGCGTAGACCATACCCCGAATGCTAGGGACAAAGAAGTGAGTACCAGCCACACTTCCCGTTTGAAGATACTTGGTTTTTGCATGCGTTCATATAATACGAGTGCGGTATAGGATGCGAATCCCATCACTAAAAAAGAGACTACAATCATCTTCAGTGAATAGGTTCCGAATATTTGTGTGTATTCTTGAAAGTCTGATGTCGAAAACATTCGCTCCTCCTTCTCCACTTAGTAGATAGGTAAATTTATAGTTTATAATGATTCTTAATACTCACAACTAATGTTATGTAAAACGAAGTACTTACTATTTATTATTTACTATTTGCCTATAGTAGTCAATCACTTTTAGACTGTTTAGGCTATAAGTCTACATATTTTTTAAATTTCATGTTAATTATGTGATATATTTCGACAATTGGATAATGAAACCCTTTCTGCTATCACAGCAAATGACGAATTATGGTAGAATGAAGCAACTAACAAAGTCAAAGGAGAGACCCCTATGCCGATCTATAATAAACTCGTCCGCGACCTCATCCCAGAGATCATCGAAGCCGACGGAAAAACGTGCGTCACGCATACGTTGACTGATTCACAATACATAGCTGAACTACATAAGAAAATGCACGAAGAACTAGCGGAGTACGAAGAAGCAACGAACGCAGAAGATGCTGTGGAGGAACTGTCTGACCTATTGGAACTCATTCACGCGGCAGCGGCTTATCACGGCGCGACGGTCGAGGAACTAGAAGCTGTACGTGCGGAGAAAGCTACAGCACGTGGCGGGTTTGATGAAAGAATTTATTTGGTGGAAGTGGCGGATGACTAAGCTACGCCTACTGACGAAAAATTTGCTAGATGACTTAAAACGATTAACTGCAGAAGCCGATACGATCTACTGGATGACAGCGTTCATGATGAAAACTGGCGTGAAGGAAGTACTCCCCGTTTTACGTGATGCTTCTATGCGTGGCGCGGATATCAAAATACTAACCGGGGATTATTTATCGATTACACAACCGGATGCACTGCAACTATTACATGAAGGTGTACCCACTGCCGAACTTCGTATGATCGAAAGTGGCGGTACGTCCTTTCATCCAAAAGCGTACCTATTCAAGTCACAAAACAGCTCCACAGTCATCATTGGCTCGTCTAACTTATCGCGGTCTGCATTGACGAAAGGAATCGAATGGAACCTTTATGCACCATCGACAGTCGACGAAGAAATTTTCGAAACGTCTGCAGACGAATTCATGAAAATGTTCTTATCTCCAAACACCGTGCTGATCAACAATGAACAAATCGATTTGTATAGAACACGATACGACGAAACAAATCGGAAACTACCATTTAGTTCGGTATGGGAACCTCAAACTGAAATCGAAATGACATTCGGCACAACGGAACAAGAAGAAAGCAGCATCGTCGATCCAACAGCACCTTATCAATCGTCTGTCTTGGATCCACGACCTGCCCAACAACTAGCTCTCACTGCGCTCAATCAAACCGTTGAAGCAGGCTATGAAAAGGCACTCGTCGTCCTCGCAACGGGACTCGGGAAAACGTATCTCGCAGCCTTTTTCGCAGAATCATATAAACGCGTACTTTTTATCGCCCATCGTGAAGAACTACTCACGCAAGCACAAGCTTCATTCGCCCGGGTCTTTCCGAATCGTACAAGTGGGATCTACAACGGCCAGCAAAGACAAGCAGACACGGAATTCGTCTTCGCATCGATCCAGACACTCGCGAGGCAATACCACTTGCACCAATTCTCTCCGACAGCGTTCGATCTAGTTGTCGTAGACGAATTCCATCATGCGGCCGCCACTACATACGAGCGAGTACTCGACTACTTCAAACCAAAGTTCCTACTCGGCCTAACCGCAACACCCGACCGACTTGATAACAAAGACGTATACAGCCTATGCGACGGCAACGAAGCAATTTCCATTCACTTCCTAGACGCTATTCGGCAAAACTGGCTCTCCCCTTTCGTCTACTATGGCGTACTCGACGAAACGGATTACAGCCAACTGAAGTGGCGCAATAATCGCTACGACGAAGAAGAATTACTGCGCTTGCAAGTACGTGACAGTTACGCAGAAGCGGTACTCAACGCATGGAACAAAAACAAACAAACGCGCACCATCGGATTCTGTTCCTCCATTAAGCAAGCGATCTACTTGAGCGAATACTTCACCAAAGCAGGCTACCGGTCACTAGCTTTATATGGAAACACGGACCGCCACACACGCACTAATGCACGCAACTTGTTGGAAACAGGCCAACTCGACATCATCTTCACCGTCGATCTATTCAACGAAGGCGTCGATATCCCGAGCGTAGACACACTCCTATTCGCGCGCCCTACCGAATCACTCACCGTCTTCACCCAGCAGATCGGACGCGGCTTGCGTTTAGCTACCGGCAAATCACATTGCGTAATCATCGACCTAATCGGAAACTATCGCAACGCACGAAAGAAGTTCGAAGTATTTAACGAAAGCAAAGAATTACCTACAAAGATTAACAGCGAAACATTTACCGAAAGCGGTTATTTCGAGTTCCATTTCGAAACAGCTATCATCGACTTACTTGAAGCAATGAAACAAAACGAACCAATCCAACAGCGACTGATTAACGCCTATTTCGATTTAAAAGCAGAACTCGGACACCGCCCGACGTATCTTGAGTATCATTTGAAAGCAAACGAAGATGTCAAAGCGATTCAACAGAAGTTCAAGACGTACCCAATTCTTTTGGAGTATGCGGGTGAACTAAGTGAGTTAGAGAAAGAAGTCCTCACGCAATATAGGGACCTACTCATTGAAATCAATAAAACCTTAATGAATAAAAGCTATAAGATGATTCTACTGAAGTACATGCTGACAAGAGGCGCATCGGATTGGTATCGACCTGTTACACCAAATGAAGTCGCCCCTTTCTTCCATGCGTTTTTAATGGAGAAGCCATATCGTCGTGATGCGGATCTATCAGATAGACAAGGTCGGTCGCTTCGGGAATATGATGAAGGTAAAGTAGCTAAGTTGATTGCTACTATGCCGATGACGAAGTGGAGTGGGTCTTCTAAAGGAATGTTTATGTTTGAGGGTGGTGTGTTTGGTACGCAGATAGAAATTGATGAGCAACATGAGGATGTTTTGTTTGGCTGGGTACTGGAGATTTGTGAATATCGATTGCATTGGTATTTTGAAAAAAGAGCTCGGACATGTAGAAGAGCGAATCAATGCGATTTGTTAAAATAATCACTATCTCTAGTAAATAAATATGCACCCAATAACGAGAGTTTTTCTCAAGTTATTAAGGTGCATTTTTATATTTCTATTTTAAATTCCATGTTTCAACCAAAAGATTGATTAATTTCTGTTGTCTTTTCTCGATAATATTTGGTGTCCATACATCCTCTTGAATTACTTGAGAAGTAATTGCAAAGGTAGAAACACCTTTAGATGACTGAAAGTACGAGGTTTTCTTTTTAGGAAACTCAAAGTTACTTGCCTGTGCATTTTTCCTTCTAGTCAATAGGACTAGGTTTCCTAATTTATGAACATATTTTTCTGGGTTAGCAAAGCTTGTAGACCATATATGTAACCGTCAAGTAGAATTCAACAGTTTTCGATAAATAACTTTCAACAGATTTCATCAATTAAGATTCAACACTTCATTCTGTAAAAAGAGTTTTTCTGTATTTCATCCGAATACTATCCTGTTCTTCACTGA
>NZ_PDZE01000018.1:0-29297 GCF_002743415.1 Sporosarcina sp. P3 | reverse complement strand
GTCTCTTATACACATCATCACTCCCTGTGTAGTTCTATTTTAGGGTTTCCCTAAAAACCCATTTTAATAACCTATTTATCAATAGTAATTTGTCGAAATTTAGACGTATTTTCATATTCATAGCATGTTTAAATGTTGTATACTAATTGATTAACTCATTTCTCTTGTATTTCTTATTAATTTACAGTATAATGGATTAACTAATGAGAGGTGAAAGTGAATGAAAAAGGTAAAAAGAAAAGTAATAGCGTATATTACAAAAGGAGAAGGCAGACATCGTAAATTGCTTGTGTATGAGCAAAAAGATCAGCCTGAAGCAGGTTTACGAGTTCCTGGTGGTACAATTGAACGCAATGAACTACTATTGGATGCATTATATCGAGAAATCGAGGAAGAATCGGGTATTGTGCGTGATGAACTCATACTAGAAGGTAAAGTTAAAGCTTCAAAATATTTTCCAGAAGATAAAAATGTTATTTATGAACGTACGATTTTCCATTTTTCCTACCTAGGAGAAAACAAGCATGAATGGGAATATATCGTAGAAGGTGAAGGTAAAGACGCAGGTCAATTACTCAGTTATCGTTGGATGCCGTTGCAAGAAGTGCCAAAGTTAGCTGCTAAACAAGGAGAAGCGATTGAATACATCTAATATCGACCTGATACGATGCGTATTGCATCGGGCTCATCCCATTAATTTTTCACAATAAAAGACTATTCCATCCGAATGTTAGAACTTCGACTGGAATAGTCTTTTTACTTTTTCTTTTATTGGATTTTCTTCACTTGATCTTGCGGACGTAATTTTTGTAGTGGTACGAACATTTCGACATGTTGATACAAGTTCTGGAAAGTAGCAGGCAACACGCCACCGTATTCTCCATCCAAGTTCAATAACACTTCATTTTTGGAAGTCACCACAATTTTTTCCGCCTTCGCCGATACAACTAAAGGATCATCCATATGTTCTCCACGAGAAGCTAATGTAACTACACGTATAAATTCAGCGATATTGCATTTCTTCAAAATAAGCAATGTGAAGTATCCATCATTAATACTCGAGTCAGGTGCTAATTTCTCAAACCCGCCAACTGAATTCGTCAAACCAATCAAAAACATCATAGCTTCTTCGTCAAACACATTTCCATCATACTCAATGCGAAGATGACTGGAATGTATAGAAGGTAACATTTCAATACCTTTTAAGTAATAAGCTAGCTGCCCAATTACCGTTTTGAGACGGCTTGGTACTTCATATGTTAATTCCGTCATACGACCGCCACCTGCTATATTAATAAAGTAACGATCGTTCATCAAGCCTACGTCGACCGGAATCGAATCTCCTTGACAAATGATATCTACAGCTTCATCAATTTCTCTCGGAATACGCAACGCTCTTGCAAAATCATTTGTTGTACCCATTGGAATTAAACCGATTTTTGGACGTTTATCAAAATGGCTGATACCTGCAACCACTTCATTGAGCGTCCCATCACCGCCAGCAGCAATAATAACATCGAATCCTCTGCGAACCGCGTCTCGTGCCGCTGCTGTAGCATCACCTTCACGAGTTGTAGCATGAGCGGATGTTTCATAACCCGCATTCTCTAATTTTTCGAGGACTTCTGCTAAATGTTTACGGAAGATTTCTCTTCCTGCAGTAGGATTATAAATAATGCGTGCACGTTTCATACACTTTCCCCTCGATCCTTTTGCGTCTGAAACAAATCAGACCTTTACCATTTTTAAATGGTTTCTTACAAATAGTTACTTAGACGATTGCAAAACAGGAAGCCATGTCGAACGAATATCACTGTACACAGCAAGCCAATTCTCGGGTTTAGATGTATATTCAGACATCAACTGAGAATAAAACATTTTTTGTTTCTCTTCATAATCAGATGCGTCTTTAGCTGGTAACTTTTCGCGACCATCCATCACATATTTCTGCAGAACCGGTGCTCGAGGTCCCCACTTTGCGACTACCTCACCTGCTGCATTTAATAGTAGATATATGGGTATCGAACGTCCACCATTTGTCAAATATCGGTCAATCAGCTCTGGATTTTCATCCCGCAACACAGTGCGAACATCTATATTGGCAGCTTCCGTAATCTTGCGAAGGATTGGATTATTCAGCATCGCATCACCACACCAGTCCTCTGTAATGACTAATACACGGGGTTGTTTTTCTTTCAGCAATTCAATAAATTCATCATCCTGCGGCACTTCAAATGCATCATAGATCAAAAAACTGTTTTCCTTATGCATTTCCATTTTGTCCATATACGTTTGAAGCGATACAGCTTCTTCAAAATATTGTTGTTCTGTTTTCAATACAATCCCCCCTGTTTCACTGTGTAAGTTAACGTGGAAAAACGTCCAGGATCAGACTATTTTGGCCTCTCCTGGAACGTTTCATTTGATTGATAGATTAACGCTTCTTGATCTCTTCCATCAATAATTTATTAACAAGCGGTGGATTGGCTTGCCCTTTTGTCGCCTTCATAACTTGACCAACTAAGAATCCAACTGCACGATCCTTACCATTTTTAAAATCTTCAATTGATTGTTCATTATTGTCTAGGATCTCAGTAATGATTGTACGCAATGTACCTTCATCAGAGATTTGAACAAGTCCCTTTTCTTTAACGATATCGGCAGGGTTTCCGCCTTTTTTCACAAGGTCAATAAATACTTTTTTCGCGATTTTAGAAGAAATTGTACCGTCTGTAATCAATTGTACAAGTTGCGCCAAGTTTTCAGGTGTCAACGGCGTGTCATGCAGATCTTTCGACTCAGCATTTAGATAAGCTGATACATCTCCCATCAACCAGTTGGAAGCCAATTTTGGATCCGCTCCCGCTTTGACTGTTGCATCAAAGAAGTCAGACATTTCCTTAGTTAACGTCAGTACGTGTGCATCGTACTCTGGAAGATCCAGTTCAGATACATAGCGTTCTTTACGAGCGTCAGGTAATTCTGGAATTTCCTGACGAACACGATCGATCCATTCTTGTTCGATATGAACTTCAGGCAAGTCTGGGTCATTGATGAAACGATAATCATTGGCACTGCCTTTGATACGCATCAATACTGTGTCGCCAGTTGCTTCGTCGTAACGACGAGTTTCTTGCTGAATGGTACCACCAGACAATAGAATTTTTTCTTGACGTGCTACTTCATTCGCAATACCGCGACGAATAAAGTTAAACGAGTTCAAGTTTTTCAATTCTGTCTTTGTACCAAACTCTTCTTGACCAAACGGACGCAATGAAATATTTGCATCACAACGAAGTGAACCCTCTTCCATACGTACGTCAGATACACCTGTATATTGAATAATCGCTTTTAGTTTTTCCAAGAATGCATATGCTTCTTCCGGAGAGCGCACATCTGCTTCTGTAACGATTTCAATTAACGGTGTTCCTTGACGGTTCAGGTCGACTAATGAATATCCATTTTCTGTATGGGTCAATTTTCCCGCATCTTCTTCTAAATGTACACGTTCTATGCGAATTTTCTTCTTTTTGCCGTCTACTTCAATTTCAATCCAACCATTTGCTCCTACAGGACGCTTGTCTTGAGAGATTTGGTATGCCTTCGGATTATCAGGATAGAAATAGTGCTTGCGGTCAAAGTTCATAATAGGCGCAACATCACAGTTCAGTGCCATAGACGCCTTCATCCCAAATTCCACTGCTTTTTTATTTAACGTAGGTAAAACACCGGGATATGCGATGTCTGTTACGTGAATATTCTTATTCGGCTCTGCACCGAAATGGGCAGGTGCTGGTGACATAATTTTAGTATCTGTTTTTAGTTCTACGTGGATTTCTAATCCGACAATTGTCTCGAAGTTCATGGTTATTTCCCCTCCTGAATCGATGGAGTACGCTTGTGGAAATCAGTAGCTTGCTCATAAGCATGAGCGACTTTATATAATGTTTCCTCGTCAAAGTGCTTACCCATAATTTGCATGCCAACCGGTAGTTCGTTAACGAAACCACATGGTACGGATATTGCTGGACGGCCTGTGAGGTTCGCTGGTACAGCTAAGACATCATTTGCATAATGAACGAGCTGGTCTCCACCTGTTTCGCCAAGCTTAAATGCTGTTGTGGCAGCAGTTGGCCCAATGACAACATCATATTTTTCAAATACGGAATCAAAGTCTTGTGCAATCAATGTACGAATCTTTTGGGCACGTACATACAAATCTTCATGATGATCTGCACTCATTGCATATGTTCCAAAAATAATACGTTTTTTCACTTCATCGCCAAATCCTTCTTGGCGTGTGCGGAAATATGCTTGCTCTAGGTTTTCAGCGTTTTCTGTGTGATAACCGTAACGCAATCCATCAAAACGTGAAAGATTGGATTGTGCCTCCGAGGAAGATATTACATAATACGTAGTTGGCGCATATTGAATATGTGGCAATTCCACCTCTTCACAAATTGCTCCAAGAGATTCCAATACAGTAATTGCCTCTCTTACTGCTGTAGCGATTTCCGCATCAACACCTTCACCTAGATAAGGTTTTGGAACTGCAACTTTCAGACCTTTAATATCGCCTGTAAGAGCTGCCGTGAAATCAGGAACCGCTTTTACAGAAGATGAACTGTCATTGTCATCTTCACCTGCGATTACGCCAAGCAATAATGCGTTATCTTCCACAGTGCGTGACAATGTACCGATTTGATCAAGTGAAGAAGCGAATGCTGTTAAACCAAAACGTGAAATACGACCGTATGTAGGTTTCATTCCAACAATTCCACAGAATGCAGCGGGTTGACGAACTGAACCGCCAGTATCCGAACCAAGAGATAGTGGTATTTCTCCTGCTGCGACTGCCGCTGCAGAACCACCTGAAGAGCCGCCTGGCACATAATCTGTATTCCATGGGTTTAATGTATTACCGAAATAAGATGTTTCAGTTGTGGAACCCATTGCAAATTCATCCATATTGAGTTTTCCAATATTCACTGCGCCGGCAGCTTCCAATTTATCTATAACTGTAGCATTGTAAACGGGTACGAATTCTTCCAACATTTTACTTGCACATGTTGTCGTCATATCTTTTGTTACAATATTATCCTTAATACCGATTGGAACACCGAAAAGACGTCCACGTGTACTAGCATCTTCTTGATCAAGCTGTTCTGCACGCTTGGTTGCCTCTTCTTTTGCGACGTGAATAAACGCGTGAATTTTCTCTTCTTGCTGCTCAATCGTTTGTAATGTTGCTTCTGTTACTTCTTTAGCAGTAACTTCCCCTTTTTGTAAAAGAGCTTGAAGTTCTGTTGCTGTTTTACTTGTTAACGTCATCACTTTTCCTCCTACTATCGTTGTGCCATGAATGGTATTCTATACTGCAAATTCGATTACAGAATATCTGGAACCTTGATAAGTCCATCTTCCTGATCTTCTGCACTAGCTAGCATTACTTCACGGTCCAAGATATCCTTTGGCTCATCCTCACGTAAGACGTTGATCATAGCAACTGGATGCGTCATAGGTTTTACACCTGTAATATCCACATCTTTTAAATTACTTACACTTTCAATCAAATCTGCTATCTGTGCAGAGAAATTTTCTTTGTCTTCCTCGGAGAGGCCAATACGGACGAAATCCGCAAAATACTTGACGTCTTCATTCGAAAATGTTGTCATACATCGTTCCTCCTCATTTTGCAATCGTACAATTTATCATACCATTTAATCAGTTTCTTGGAAAGTTCGTGTTACTACCTAAAATCTGTTAATATCCATAGACATGTACAAACGGTTCTTCTCGATCATTGTCGTTCACAATCAGCACTTCGGGTCCATTGACTGACGTTACACTTACTTCGATGGGGACGTCTTTAAAATGCGTTTTAACTAACGAAGTCAAATATTGTGAAAATCCAATCAGCTCTGTCTTGCCAAAAAATTGTATAGGCATTTCCACGCGTAATGAATGTAGTTTCTGGTCTTTATAGAACGCTGTTCCAATGACATTCACAAAGCTCGGGAAGTAATCATCAATGTCTTGTTTGAAGTTCTTGAATGTTGTATTCAAGTCACGATAATTTCCTGTAGAAGAAGATGCGGGAAGTAATACATATTGCTCGTCCACTTCTTTCCACCCAGTGAATTCATTTTTACCTTTTGCAGCGAATGAAGTCGCAAAATATGTGCCGGGCACAATATCGTTCCGACTTTCTTGCTTAAACAAGCCGACCGCTACTGGAATATCCGCAAGCTCTGGTTTACTACGCAATCTGCTCAATATAATGTCTGCCATCTTCTTGCCTTTTTCTTCGATCGTTTTATCATCAATCCGGCGTTCGTTGCCTTCACGTGGATAATAAATCGAATTCATTGCAAGTCCAATAGATATTCCCGCTAATTTCACTTTTTTATCATCTGTCATCTGTAAATAGTTTTGTTCAACGATATGCGCCAGATAGATCGGTGCTTCATCCGCAATTTGTGCTGGTGACATATCGTCAGTAATTGCAGGATTGAGACCCGCTTCAAAATTTGACTTTCTTGAGATCCATTGTTTTGCAGTATCGCGGTCTATATACTGACCTTCCTGGAAGAAATAATCTTTAGGATCGTAATATAGCGAAGACAGGCGCAATAAGCCTTCCTCCGTTTCCTGGATATCGTACTTCGTATTGAGATTATTGACGACTAACCCTCGGCTAGCGCTCTTTTTAAATGGAACCGGTGTCCGATAGTATTCTTTTTTTACTTGAGTCTCAGGAATAAGCACCATTTCCTGTTCACTTTCTTCTGTTTCTTGCACCGCTTGTTCCGAATCATCGCCCGGTGCCGGTACACATCCTGTCAGCAAGACTGCCAACAGGATGCCCGTCATAAGCCATTTAGTCGTTATTTTCATTCATATCCACTCCAAGGGCGTCAAGCATGGCTTGCTCGTCCCAAATTTCAATCTCTAATTCTTGCGCTTTCGTCAATTTGGAGCCTGCATCTTCACCTGCAATGACCAGATCTGTTTTCTTACTGACACTGCCACTGACAGTCCCGCCCAGCGATTCAATTCGTTCTTTAGCTTCTCCACGCGTCAATTCTGCGAGTTTACCTGTTAAGACAATGGTTTTTCCAGCGAAAGGTCCAGTAGTTGGCAACTCTTCACGCGTAGTACCTTTATACACGGTATTTACACCATAAGAACGCAACTTGTTCATTACTTCCTGAACTTCTTCCGTACTAAAGTACGTTGTCACAGAGTCAGCAACAATCGCACCGATTTCAAAAATATTGACAAGCTCTTCTTCTGTTGCTTGTTCTAGTGCATCAAGGGTGCGGTACTCTTCTGCTAATATTCTTGCGACCTTTTCACCGACATGGCGAATGCCCAATCCAAATAGCAATTTCTCTAATGAATTCTCTTTGGACTGTTCAATAGCCGTCAAAATATTTGTGGCAGATTTCTCTCCGATCCGTTCCAAGGCCAATAGTGATTCTTTCGTTAAGATATATAAATCGGAAACATCCTGAACCAATTCAGCAGTATACAATTGTTCAATCAGCTTTTCACCAACGCCATCAATATTCATGGCTCTTCTTGAAACGAAATGGATTAATGCTTCTTTCATCTGTGCAGGACATTTAGGGTTCACACAACGCAGCGCCACTTCCCCTTCAATCCTAACCAGTTCTGAATCGCATACTGGACAGTGGTCGGGCATATGGAACGGTTCTTCTTCACCTGTTCGCTGTTCTTTCAATGACATGACAATTTCAGGAATAATATCGCCTGCCTTTCGCAACACGACGTGATCACCGATACGAATATCCTTCTCACGGATTAAGTCTTCGTTATGCAAAGATGCTCGTCCTACTGTTGTACCTGCTACCAGAACAGGTTCTAGTATGCCTGTTGGTGTCACTACACCTGTCCTACCTACACTTAACTCAATATCCAGCAGTTGAGTCTGCACTTCTTCTGCAGGGAATTTATACGCAATAGCCCATTTAGGACTTTTTGCGGTATAACCGAGTTGTTCTTGCGATTCAAAGTTATCGACTTTTATTACAATACCATCAATTTCATAATCGAGGTTTAGTCTATTTTCTGTCCAGTAGGCTACATATTCCAATACTTCTTCAATTGTCGTACAACGCTTACGTTCTTTATTTGTCGTCAATCCTAGTTCATCCACTTTATTGAGCGCATCCGAGTGACTGTCTAAGCCATATACTTCTGCATCGCCGCCTACCGCATAAATAAAAGTAGCTAAATTTCTGCTCTCCGCAACTTTTGAATCCAATTGACGAAGTGAACCTGCAGCTGCATTTCGTGGATTGGCAAAAGGTACTTCCCCCGCTTCATCACGGTCTTCATTCAATTTAACAAATGAATTCTTGGGCATATACGCTTCGCCACGTACTTCAATTGTTAAAGACTCATTCAATTTATGTGGGATCGAGCGAATAGTTTTTAAGTTGGCTGTGATGTCTTCTCCAACTGAACCGTCTCCACGAGTAGCACCTTGTACAAGCTGGCCATTTTCATATTGCAAGGAAACAGCGAGACCATCTATTTTCAGTTCACATACATACACAGCGTTCCCTGTCGCGTCTTTTACACGTCTGTCGAAATCCTTTAAGTCTTCTTCATTAAACGCATTTGCCAAACTAAGCATTGGATGACGATGAACAACTTTATTAAATACCTCGAGTGGTGCTCCGCCAACTCGTTGTGTCGGTGAATCCGGATAGATTAAGTCAGGATGTTCTTCTTCAATCGCCAACAATTCCTTCATCTTTTCATCATATTCTGAATCGGGAACGATGGGGGCATCCAAGTCATAGTATGCACGCCCATACTCATGTAAGGTTTTATTGAGCTCCGCTACTCGCTTCTCTAGTTCTAGAACATCATCCATCTACTTTCCACACTCCTTAAGGACGCTTTATTCTTTTTCAATTGGTGCAAATTTAGCTAATAGTCGCTTGATACCAACTGGGTTAGGGAAAGCAATATCCAATTCCATATCATCTGCCTTACCTTTAACACTCACAACCGTTCCAGTTCCCCATATTTTATGGGACGCCTTATCTCCTGGATTCCACTGCATTTTTTCTCCGCCACTTTCATTATAGGCTGGACGTTTGACTGCAGGTCGTCTGGTTTTCGCTTTAGGTGCTTGAGCGAAAGGTACACTCATACCATTGCCATCTGCTAATAGTTCTGTCAGTTCTTCTGAGATTTCATTGAGAAAACGAGATGGTTGATTGAAGTTTGACTTACCGAACAACATCCGGTGACCTGCACTTGTCAGGTAAAGGCGCTGTTCTGCGCGTGTAATCGCTACATACGCAAGTCTTCGTTCTTCTTCCATTTCTTCGGGATCTGCAAGTGCTCGAATATGTGGGAATATGTTTTCTTCCATACCGAGCACAAAGACTACAGGGAATTCTAAGCCTTTTGCTGCGTGCATCGTCATTAGGACGATTTTCTCCGTAGAAGTGTTCTCTTCCTTATCCAATGTATCAATATCCGCTACTAAAGCGAGGTCAGTCAAAAATGCAACGAGGGAAGGTTCTTCCTCTTCTTCAGCTGCACGCTTTTCAAACGCTTCTGTAACCGATAAAAACTCTTCAATGTTTTCAAGACGGCTTTCCGCTTCGATTGATTTTTCTTTTTCTAACATCTCACGATAGCCCGATTTATCAATGACTTCTTTCACTAGTTCAGTGATTGATAAAAATTCTTGCATTAGAGTAAATCCATTGATCAATTCATGGAATTTTACCGCTTCCGTTAAGGCTCTTTTAGGTAAGCCCATAAAATCTACTTCCTGCAATGAATCAAAAATGGAGCGGTCATTTTGTAATGCAAACGTCGCCATACGTTCGAACGAAGTTGCACCGATGCTACGTTTTGGCTCATTGATGATTCTTGCTAAAGCAAGGTCATCCTCATGATTTGCAATAAGACGTAAATAGGCGAGTAAATCTTTAATCTCTTTTCGGTCATAGAACTTCGTGCCGCCTACAATGGTATAATCAAGGTTTGACTTTAATAAGTATTCCTCAATTAGACGGGACTGTGCATTCGTTCGGTATAGAATTGCAAATTGATCCAATGTTAATCCTAGTTGTTCTTTCAATTCAATGATTTGTTGCACAACAAACTGTGACTCATCTTTTTCATCACGAGCTTTGTAAATCGAGATTAATTCACCCTCGGGATTCTCCGTGCGCAATTTCTTATCATAGCGACTTTTATTATTATCGATCACTTCATTCGCCGCTTGCAAAATCCTCTTGGTGGAACGGTAGTTTTGCTCTAAAAGAATGACATTAGCTTCTTTATAATCTTTTTCAAAAGATAGTATGTTACCGATATCCGCACCACGCCAGCGATAGATCGATTGATCGGAGTCACCTACTACACAAACATTACGGAATTTTGATGCCAGCATTTTGACGAGGCGATACTGCGCATTGTTTGTATCTTGGTACTCATCCACATGAATATACTGAAATTTGTTTTGATAATACTCGAGCACTTCAGGGACTCGTTCAAACAAGACTGTCGTCATCATGATCAAATCATCGAAATCCATCGACTGATTCTGACGCAGTTTTTTTGTATACCGATCATAGATATCCGCTACTGTACGTTCATGGGGGTTTTGAGGATTCGAATTTTTACGGAATTCTATCGCGTCTATACATTCGTTTTTCGCGTTGCTAATAATTCCAAGCATTGCACGCGGATCATTCTGTTTCGGGTCGAGATTCAGTTCTTTCAATACACGTTTCATTGCAGTCAATTGATCAGCACTGTCAAGAATAGTGAAATTTTTAGATAAGCCGATTCGATCTACGAACCTGCGTAAAATTCGAACACACATCGAGTGGAAGGTCGAAACCCACATACGTTCTCCAGAGCCTGGACCCAGTAGTCCATCAATTCGGTCACGCATTTCACGTGCCGCTTTATTTGTAAATGTAATGGCTAATATATTGGAGGGGTACACTTGTTTTTCCACAACCAAATATGCAATTCGGTGTGTCAATACACGAGTCTTCCCTGAACCTGCCCCCGCCATAATGAGCAATGGTCCCTCTGTCGTTTTGACTGCACGCGCTTGCTCAGGATTCATGCCTTTTAATAAATCATCTGATAATGTATTCATATTAGTACCGCCTTTTCAGGAACATTCGTTCTTATTATATACTACTCACATAGGTAAAGGAACAGATTTCACAGCATGGACTGTTTTAAGAGCCACTTGTAGGTCATCGTATACTACATTTCCTACTACTACCGTATCTGCAATGGCCGCCATTTCTTTCGCTTGTTCTGTTGAGCGAATTCCACCACCGTAAAAGAGACGAGTAGTAGTAAGTAATTCTTTTGCCGATCGAACAACTTGTGGATCACCGTATTGCCCACTGTACTCTAAATAAAAAATCGGCAAAGAAAATAAATGTTCAGCCATCCGTGCATATGCTTGTACATCTTCTTCATCGGGAACACGGTCTACGCCTGTCACCTTCGCAGCTGTACAATCCAAATTTAAAATACAGTAACCTTCCGTAACTAGCTCATCGAAGTTCATCATATGGCCGTATTCCCGAAGTGCTTCGTGATGCAAGCCGTTCAGCCATTTTGAATCCGTTGTGTTTAAGACCGTTGGAATGAAGTAATAATCGAATCCTGGCGTGACGGATTCAACAGTAGATACTTCCAATGCAAGGGGTACGGAAAAACGACGGAAACGTGCAAGTAAATCAAGTACGTTTTCCAATGTGACACCGTCAGACCCACCAATGATGACTCCATCCGTTCCAGACTCCGCTATGGCTTCTACTTGTTTATCTGATATTTCTTTCGCTGGATCAATTTTAAATGCATGTCGCCATGTTTTATAGTCCATTTTTTATTTCCACCTTCTTTTGTCATAGTAGTTATATATAACTTTTAAAAAACCGGTGGGTATGATCCCTGGCCGGTTGTGTTAGTTGTTTTTTGTTTGATTGTTTTGAAGTTCAGGGTACAGTCGATCCAACATAAGGTTATAGCCACCAGACCCGTAGTCTACGCAACGGCGTATGCGGGAGATCGTAGCTGTACTTGCGCCTGTTTCTTGTTGGATGCTGTCATAGGTTTTTTTCAGTTTGAGTTTATGGGCTACATCCAGTCTTTGTGCCAGTGATTGGACTTCACTCATCGTGCAAATGTCATCGAAAAACATATAACATTCTTCTACATCCTTTAGTTCTAGAATTGCCTGAAACAATTGATCTATTTGTTCTCCGCGGATTTTATCTATTTGCATGCTCTCGCCCTCTCTCTATGTCGATCTTACGGAGTATAAGTGACGGAAGTAGAAGGACCTGATAATGATGGAATAATGTGGATCCAAGTTTTTCCCGCTGTTAATTTCATAGGTAAATCTTGGTCTACTGGAGTTAAAAATCCATCCCTATTTTGCCATTCAATCGTTTTAGCGATCCCTTCATGAAACAGCATAGCTTGGCCGCCAGATTCTAGGTCAATTGCGAGCCTGCCTTGTTGATCAACTGTTTGATGATCCATTTCCATCACGATGATATTCGCCAATTCTATACGTCGTTCATTTAGCTTATCTACTGTATCAATACCGTTAACAGACCGATAGTACCGATTTTCTTCTTGATCATACGTGTACGTACTAATGAAATTCGGATCTGAACTGTACGATACTTGAACCGTTGATGCTATATCCCCTATTTTATCACTTTCATCAGGATTAAGGAAAGAAAAGGACGGCTGTGCAGTGATCTTTTCAGATGCATTCACAAGACTAAATGCTTCTGCAATATGTTCCTTTGATATATACGAGTTATGCGGAGCCCGACGATCCGCTGAACGTTCGAATAAAGTTCCATCATGACTTATCCCATTTATATGTTCAACTACCCGATCATCTAATAATTTCTTTGCATCTGGACTATAACCATGAGCGATATAAAATGCATCCATACCTTCTGCCAAGTGTACGAAATAGTCACGTGCACTTCGAATAGGGCCTATCTGATCCGGCACCTTACTTTGAAAAAGAGCGGCATAGCGTGTAACTTGACCTTCTGCTAAAAATTCATAAATCTGATCCGCGTCTGCCAATCCCGATTGTGGACGGGCTGCAGGAATATTACTGATTGTCGCTACAATAGGGCGATTGTTGATTCCATCTGTAATTTCACCTGTAAAAGAAGACACTTCAATCGGATTTTGTTTTTTCTCTGGTTCCTCTGGTTCAGACTGATCTTTTGAAGAGCATCCCCCAAGACATAGCAAGCTAACCGCGGCCGTCAAGAGTAACTTTCGTCCATTCCATCTCAATATGTGCTCCTACCTTTCTATATTAGGTATTAATCGTTCATTTTTCATTACTTGCACGACACCAATCGGCGTGATTCGGACATACGGCAAGTGAACAGATTGAAGGAATAACAACGTATATACGGCATCTCCATGCGCATATCCACGCTCTTTTAATGCTTTTTTCATTGCTAACTCTTCTTCGATGATGGTTTCCATCGGTTGAACAGACAACCCCCCTGCAACTTGCAGTGGTAACGTTTCAATTATCTTACCATTCTCAGCGAGTGCCATGCCTCCGCCTATTTTCTTTATTTCATTAAACGCTCTCTTCATCTCTTGCCAATCCTGCCCAATCAATAATACATCACCCGTATTTGAATAGGAAGATGCGAAACCTTGCAGATTTTTTCCGAATCCTTTTAGCATCGTATTGACTCGCCACTTGCCGTTCTTATCCAATAACATCAAATAACACTCATCACCAGATGCAATCGTCGGACTGCTAAGATCTAAATCACTTTCATATACTTTTGTAATCACATCATTAACCATCTGAATCCCCGTTGAAGAGGTGAATGTGAAATCTTCATCTGTCAGTTCATAAGGTAATTCAAATGCCGGCAACGCTTTCCAATCTACTGCTTTGAAAGCGTCGGACGATGTACTGTTTCGGAGTACCCACTTCCCTTTTGACAATACATCAGTTGGTACTGGATTGTATTCATCTTCTAAAAAATTCAATGTCGCAAAACGGCCTGTCGCAATTACACTATGCAAATCCGTAATATCGTAGTACCTCGCCACGTTATATGATGCCATTTGATACGCATCAATCGGTGGTACTCCCGCGTCAAGTGCTATTTGAATACATTGGTCCATTACACCTTCACGATAGAACGAAGGTGTGGAACCATCTGTCGTCATCATCAAATGATCAAAAACATCCCATTCCTTCTCAACAATACCTTTCAATAAATCTGGAAGATCTGGACGAATTGAAGAATAGCGCAATGTGGCGGCATATCCTTGCTGTAATCGTCTTTCCACTTCGTCAACAGTCATCGCTTCATGATCGCCGTCCGCCCCAAGCAATTTCATTCGGGCCAATGTACGTTCCGATGCACCTGGAAAATGTCCTTCGATCTTTTTACCAAGTCGTTTGGATTCCATTAAAGACTGCATGATCGTTTGGTCACCTTGTAGTAGTCTAGGCCAACCTGTCAGCTCTCCTGTCATCAATACATCAGGACGCTCCATCCATTTCACAACATTTCCAGTATTGAAAAGCTCTCTTTCATTTTGCAGTACAGTTTGCGAATCAACCCGTGCCCACCAATAAAATGAGAATGGTAGTTCATTCAGTTGATCAATGAATGCAAATGCAGTTTGCTGATCCAACATGGAGAATAAGATGAGATTATCCGATATAAAAGTTGTGGTTCCGCGACGGGATGCATAGTCAGCAAATGTTTCCGGATTATATAATTGAAATGGATGGACATGGGGCTCGATATATCCCGGGACTACTTTCTTGCCTGAAGCGTCAACACACTCTGTTCCTTCCAGAATAGCCGGCATACGCTCCCCTACATAAACGATTCGATCCCCTTGAATCCAAATGTTCCCTTGCATCCATTTCTTGAATATAGAATGTAAGTATGTAGCATTTTCAATTACGATATCAGGCGCTTTCTCTCCATTAATAATCGCAAGTTGTGACTGTATTTCTTTTGCACTCCACACGCCGATCACCATCCCTTTAAAGTAGTTTTACTGTTTGTTAACTATTGCTTTATAGTAACATAGCATTCTAATCCAGAATAGCTATGTCGCGCAAAAGTTGTCCACAAGTTGTTTTTCATTAATCCACAAGATAATGGATACTTACACACACTACTAACAACTTACTCACACTTTCTCCACTAATAAACCACAATTCATAAAAAACATTGTGGATAACTTTTTTCGCAACCGAATTAAATTGTATGCAGCATCTACTAAATCTTCACAGACTTTAAGCGTCTTCCTTTAGTACTAAAAAAGACTGTCCTAGAAGTAATATAACACTTCTAAGACAGTCCTATTTCATCTATTATTCAAATGTACGCCATCCTATATCCGTACGGTGGAAGAATCCATCCCATTGTTGATCAGCAAGACTATTGTAGACTTTTTCCTGCGCTTCTTTTAACGTAGCTGCCTTTGCTCCAACGAGAAGAACACGTCCACCGTTTCCGACGAAGTGATCATCTTCTAGCTTCGTGCCTGCATGAAAGACGTCAAGTCCGTTAGCAGTCAGTACATCAAGGTTGGGGAGTGCACGGCCATTCACTACATCAGATGGATACCCTTCCGATGCAATGACCACACCTAACATCGCTTCTTCATGCCATTCAAGATCGAACGATTCTCCAGCCATTAGTGCTTCCATGAACTTACCAAAATCCGATTTCATACGTGGTAAAACAACTTGTGTTTCTGGGTCTCCAAAGCGAGCATTGAATTCAATAACCTTCGGACCTTGCTCAGTAAGTATTAAACCAGCATAGAGGATACCTGTAAAAGGAATTCCTTCTTCTGTCATAGCCTCGACAGTAGGTACGACTACGCGATCGTATGCTTCTTGCACAATAGCATCTGAAATTTGTGGAACTGGGGAATACGCACCCATCCCGCCAGTGTTCGGACCGCGATCACCGTCATACGCACGTTTGTGATCTTGTGCAATCACCATTGGGTAGATTTGTCCATCATGAACGAACGACATATAAGAGAACTCTTCACCATCAAGAAATTCTTCTACCACCACACGTGATGATGATTCACCGAACTTTTGATTGCCAATCATGTCATCTACCGCATCTAACGCTTCTTGTAATTCCATTGCAACGATTACGCCTTTTCCAGCTGCCAATCCGTCAGCCTTCACAACGATCGGGGCACCTTGTTCGCGGATGAATGCCTTCGCTGCATCAGCATCCGTGAACGTTCCATAAGCTGCTGTTGGAATATCATACTTGTCCATGATTTCCTTGGCGAATGACTTGCTGCCTTCGATGCGAGCAGCCGCCTGAGTCGGACCAAATACTGTTAAGCCTTTATCTAAGAAATAATCAGCAATTCCTTCTGCCAGCGGCTGTTCCGGTCCAACGAACGTCAACGTAACACGCTGTTCGATGGCGAAGTCTGCCAAAGCCGCAAAGTCTGTAGCCGCAATATCCACACATGTTGCATCTTGCTGCATACCGTCGTTGCCAGGTGCCACAAATACTTCTGATACAGAAGGCGCTTGGTTGAACTGTTTGGCTATCGCATGTTCACGACCGCCACTTCCAATTACAAGAACTTTCATGTTCATCTACTCCCTACACGATTAATGTTTGAAATGACGTACGCCTGTGAATACCATCGTAATGCCGTATTCATTGGCTTTTTTAATAGAATCTGCATCTTTAACCGAACCACCCGGTTGAATGATTGCCGTAATGCCTGCTTTGGCTGCTGCTTCAACTGTATCATCCATAGGGAAAAATGCATCGGATGCAAGAGCTGCCCCTTTTGCGCGTTCGCCTGCTTGTGTTAGAGCGATTTTCGCAGCACCTACACGGTTCATTTGACCTGCGCCTACACCGATTGTCATATGCTCATCTGTTACGACGATTGCGTTAGACTTTACGTGTTTCACAACTGCCCATCCCAGTTTCATCGCATTCCATTCTGCTTCAGTTGGCTCTCGGTCTGTTGCCACTTTAATATCTGCTTCTTCAAAACCGTGCGCATCAGGCTGTTGCATCAATAATCCGCCTTCAACGGATACGGTGTTCCACTGATCTTTTTTCCGCTGTTCAAATGAAATCGTCAAAAGACGAATATTTTTCTTTTTGGTCAAGGTCTCAATTGCCTCTTCTGTAAATGAAGGAGCAATAACAATTTCAAGGAATATATCAGCAAGTTGCACGGCTGTTTCCTGATCTACTTTTTTATTCAATGCAATAATCCCACCGAAAATAGACGTAGAATCTGCTTCGTAGGCTTTTTGGAAAGCTTCAGCAATGGTCTCGCCTGTACCTACGCCACATGGATTCATGTGCTTAACCGCAACGGCTGCAGGCTCAGTAAATTCCTTTACGATTTGGATCGCTGCATTCGCATCTTGGATATTGTTATAAGATAATTCTTTTCCATGAAGCTGTTCCGCGTAGGCAATCGAGAAATCAGAGCCAAGCGGACGGCTATAGAATGCTGCCTGCTGATGCGGATTTTCTCCATAACGCAATGGTTGCTTCAATTCGTATGTATAGGTAACTTGTTCTGGGAATTGTTCGCCTGCAAGGTCTGTCAAGTAGCCGGAAATCAATGAATCATAGGCTGCTGTATGACGGAATACTTTAGCTGCTAAACGACGGCGCGTTTCAAGAGTTGTCTTGCCATCCGCTTTCAGTTCGTCAAGTACCGCACTGTAATCAGCTGCATCCACAATGACAGTGACGTATGCATGATTCTTTGCAGACGCACGAAGCATTGCCGGTCCACCAATATCAATATTTTCGATCGCATCTTCTGCGGATACGTCTGGTTTAGAAATCGTTTCTTTGAATGGATACAAGTTCACACACACTACATCGATTGGCTGGATGCCGTGCTCTTCCATTTGTGCTTGATGTTCGGGGTCATCTTGCTTTGCTAGTAATCCGCCGTGAATCATCGGGTTTAATGTTTTCACACGGCCTTCCATGATCTCAGGGAATCCTGTTACTTCATCTACAGCTGTTACAGCAACGCCATTGTCTTTCAAGTGTTTCATCGTACCACCAGTAGATAATAATTCATACCCAAGCTGTTCAAGTTCTTTCGCAAATTCTAGTACACCGCTTTTATCCGATACGCTTAACAATGCGCGTTTTTTCAAAGGAATTCCCTCCATTTTATAAAAAAAGCCTGTCATTTCAACAGGCTCATCGATTTTCAAATAAACTTTGCAAGGTTTCTGTGTATAATACATGTTCTACAGCATGGATAGCTAATGCAGTCCGATCAACATCCCCATCGACAACGTCTACTGCACGTTGAGCTAAAATCGGGCCCGTATCCATTCCTTCATCTACAAGATGTACGGTAACACCTGTTACTTTGACGCCAGCAGCCACAGCTTGTCCGATCGCATCCTTACCTGGGAATGAAGGCAATAACGATGGATGGATATTGAGGATCCGCTCAGGATAAGCTTCTAATAAAACAGGACCGATCAATCGCATATAGCCAGCCAATATCAGCCACTCCGCTTGTGCTTCTTGTAATTTTTCGAGTATTGCTTGTTCATATGCTATTTTTGTTTCGAAGCCACGAGGGCGAATAGCTACAATTGGTATACCTATTTCGTTTGCCCGTTCATTGACGAAAGCATCCGGTTGATCTGTCACCAGTAAAACGATTTCAGCTGGAATGCGCTCCGCTTTACAAGCTTCTGCCAAAGCGGCAAAATTACTGCCGCTTCCTGAAGCAAATACTGCGATCTTTACTTTATTCATTATGACAATGTCCCGTCATGCTCGCCGTTAAACGTGACGCCTTCTTGCTTCGTAACACGTCCGATTACATATGCTTCTTCACCGTGTGCTTTAGCGATTTCGATTGCTTTTTCAGCTTGTGCTTCCGGCAAGGCTACGACGAACCCAACACCCATGTTGAATACGCTATATAAATCACGATCCGTTAATTCGCCTTTTTCTTTCAACATCTGGAATACAGGAAGTACGGGCCAAGCGCCTAGATCTACTTCTACTCCAAATCCTTCAGAGAACATACGTGGAAGGTTTTCGAAGAATCCACCGCCTGTTATATGACCCATGGAATGTACATCAAGCTGTTGGTGCATCTCAAGTACCGGTTTTGCGTAGATCTTAGTCGGCTTTAATAACGCATCCGCTACTGTGCCAAGATCTTCATAACCTTCAATCGTACCGTTAATGTCTGCGCCCATTTGTTCGAAAACAATATGGCGTACTAATGAGTAGCCGTTCGAGTGAATACCGCTCGATGCGATTCCAACTAGTACGTCGCCTTCTTGCACACGCTCACCTGTAACTAGCTCGCTCTTTTCACAAGCGCCTACTGCAAATCCTGCCAAATCATATTCATCTTCTTCATAAAGTCCTGGCATTTCAGCCGTTTCTCCGCCAATCAATGCCGCACCCGATTGTACACAACCATCCGCTACACCTTTAACAATTGCTTCTACTTTTTCAGGAACTGCTTTACCTAGCGCCACATAGTCAAGGAAATACAATGGTTCTGCACCTTGCGCTACGATATCATTCACACACATTGCAACACAATCAATCCCGATTGTGTCGTGACGGTCCGCCATGAAAGCCAATTTCAACTTCGTGCCCACCCCGTCTGTACCCGAAATGAGTACCGGTTCTTTATATTCCAGCGCAGATAGATCGAACATTCCACCGAACCCACCAAATGCACCTGCTACCCCTTTACGGGATGTTCGTGCTACGTGAGACTTCATGCGTTCCACTGACTCATAGCCAGCTTCAATATTAACTCCCGCTTTTTCATATGCCTTCGACATGGAAAGGCCTCCTATCGTACGATTTCTTTTTCATGCGGCATTGCTGTATCCGAATAAATCTCAGTTGGATACTCTCCTGTGAAACAAGCTAAGCATTGTCCGCAGTTTTTCATTTCAGGTGACCGGCCATTCGATTCCAGCATTCCATCTATTGATAAGAATGACAGTGAATCGGCGCCAATCTCATCACGCATTTCATCTACAGTACGACCTGTCGCGAGTAATTCTGAATCAGAACTAATATCTACACCGTAATAACACGGAGCAATCAAAGGTGGCGAAGCTATGACGACATGGATTTCTTTAGCGCCCGCATCGCGAAGCATTGTGACAATTCGTTTAGATGTTGTCCCACGTACAATTGAATCATCGACCATAACGACGCGCTTACCTTCAACAACTTGGTGGACAGGTGAAAGCTTCATCTTCACACCTTGTTCACGCAACGCTTGAGATGGTTGAATAAACGTTCGTCCGACATAGCGGTTTTTGATTAATCCCAACTCATATGGAATGCCGCTTTGTTCAGAAAATCCAATGGCAGCTGAAATGCTAGAATCTGGAACCCCTGTGACGACATCTGCACTAATCTGCACTTCACGAGCCAATTGTTTACCGCAACGTTTACGTGCAGCATGAATATTGATACCATCGATATCTGAATCGGGACGAGAGAAGTAGACATATTCCATGGAACACATCGCACTGTCTGCTGGTTCTGCAAAACGCTCAGACACCAATCCACTATCATTGATAATCAGCAATTCACCTGGCTCTACAGAACGGACATGTTCAGCACCGATAATTTCAAATGCACACGTTTCGGATGCAACGACCCACGCATCTCCAATTTTCCCTAGTGATAATGGGCGCATACCGTTTGGATCTTGTGCAACCATCAAACCTTCGTCTGTCATTAAAACAAATGCAAATGCACCTTTTAAAATACTAAGTGCTTTTTTCACCCGATCCCGATGATTACGTGAACCACTGCTACGTTTGATCAAGTGAGCGAGTACTTCTGTATCGGATGTACTTTGGAAGATACTACCCTGACGCTCCAAATGTTCTTTCAAATCTGTCGCATTGATCAGGTTCCCGTTATGCGCGATAGCCAAGCTACCCGTTGTTGAACGGAAGACTAGTGGCTGAACATTTTCTATACCACGTCCGTCCTTTGTCGTATAGCGAACTTGCCCAATTGCGCCACGCCCTTCAAGTGAATCCAGTTTTTCGCCTGAGAACACTTCATTGACCAGACCTTCACCTTTTACTGCATGAAGACCGTTCTCGCCTTTGACGACGATACCGGCTCCTTCCTGTCCACGATGCTGAAGGGCATGCAATGCGTAATAGCTGAGCAGTGCAGCATCGTCATGTCCCCAAATACCAAATACGCCGCACTCTTCGTTTAGTCCTCTGAGTTCAGCAAGCATGCAATTGCCCCTTTCCAAGCAGTTTGGAACTCTTCTACCGTCCCTTCTACTAGGACAGTTCCTTCTGCGTCTTTGATGACGATTTCTTCGCCATCTGTCACTGTTCCGATTTTCACTGCATCTTCGACTTTCTCTTCAAATGCAGCTACTTGATCAGCTTGTACCGTAACTAAGAAACGTGACTGTGTTTCACTGAATAATGCAGTGACTGCTGACCCTTTCACTGTTACATCAACACCCAAACCTTGTGAACCGAATGTACCTTCACAGAGCGCTACTGCAAATCCACCTTCAGACAAATCATCCGCGGATTGAATCATTCCAGCTTGGATTGCTTCGAGAAGTTGTTGCTGACGCGTTGCTTCTACGTCCAAATCGATTGCAGGTGATTTACCGAAGATCTTTCCTTCGATCATTTGTTGCAATTCACTGCCGCCGAATTCTGTTTCTGTTTGACCGATTAAGTAGATCGCATCTCCAGCTTGTTTGAAACCAGGTGTTGTCACTTGGCTTAAATCATGGACGATTCCTACTAAACCAATTGTTGGTGTTGGATAGATTGGCACACCGTTTACTTCATTGGACAGAGATACGTTACCACCAATGACTGGTGCATTCAGTTTACGACAAGCTTCCGAAATACCGTCAGCAGACTTTTCCAGTTGCCAGAATACTTCTGGTTTGTCCGGACTACCAAAATTCAAGCAGTCAGTCAGTGCGATCGGCTCTGCACCTGAACATACAAGGTTACGTGCAGCCTCAGCTACCGCAATCTTACCGCCAACTTCTGGATCCAAATAAATAAATCGAGAGTTACAATCTGCAGTCATCGCAATCCCTTTATTTGTTCCTCTCACACGGATCACACCTGCTGAAGCTCCTGGCGCGAGCACTGTATTCGTTCTTGCACCTGTATCGAACTGATTATATACCCACTCTTTAGAAGCAATCGTTGGACGTTGCAATAAATCGAGTAATGTTTCTTTTATATTTGCAACTTGTGGTTCTTTATTTTCAATCGCTTGGTTTTCCGCAAACGATGCAGGTTCTTTTGATTCCTTCTGATAGCTCGGTGCGTCTTCAGCTAGAAGATCCGCTGAAACTTCTGCTACGACTTCGCCTTTATGGAGCAAACGAAGCATTTTATCATCTGTTACATGACCGATTGTTGCTGCTGTAATTCCATACTTCGTGAATAGTTCGATGACTTCTTCTTCACGACCCTTTTTCACAACAATCAACATACGTTCCTGAGATTCAGATAACATCATTTCATACGCTGTCATATTCTCTTCACGCTGTGGCACAAGATCTAAGTTCAATTCCACACCATAACCCGCTTTTGAAGCCATTTCTGCTGATGAAGAAGTTAGACCCGCTGCACCCATATCTTGAATACCAATCAATGCATCTGATTGAACTAGCTCTAAGCAAGCTTCCATCAATAACTTTTCTATGAATGGATCTCCTGCTTGCATGACCGGTAGTTCTTGCTCTTCTTCAATAGTTAGTTCAGAAGAAGACATGGTGGCGCCATGAATTCCGTCACGGCCTGTTGTAGCCCCCGCATATATCACTGTGTTGCCTATACCAGCTGCAACACCTTTTTGAATATCTTCATGATTCAACAAACCGACAGCCATCGCGTTGACTAACGGACGCTTCGAATAGCACTGATCAAATTGAACTTCACCAGCTACCGTCGGGATTCCCATTGCGTTACCGTAACTCGCAATTCCAGCAACCGCTTCTTCAAACAAGAATTGATCTCGAGGTTCTGTTAAATCTCCAAAACGTAGTGAATTGACTAACGCTACCGGACGGGCGCCCATAGAGAATACGTCACGAATGATTCCGCCAGCGCCTGTTGCTGCACCAATAAAAGGCTCGATTGCCGATGGTGAGTTATGAGATTCCATTTTAAACACAGCAGCTTGATTATCACCGATGTCTACAATCCCAGCACCTTCACCCGGCCCTTGTAGTACACGTGTACCTTCAGTAGGAAATCTGCGTAACACAGACTTTGAGCTTTTATATGAACAGTGCTCTGACCACATGGCAGAGAACAGACCTGTTTCTACGTAATTCGGAGTACGCCCAAGTTTTTCCACTGCGCGCTCATACTCTGCATCCGTCATGCCCATTTGGAGATATAGACGATTTTCTTTAATTTGCTCAGCTGTAGGCTCGTGATTAATTGACATGCTGTTCACCCCGATTGTTCATGATTGATTGGAATAAAGCCGTTCCATCTGTTCCACCGATGATTTCTTCTACCGCACGTTCAGGAAGTGGCATCATACCGAGGACATTGCCATTTTCATTCGTAATTCCTGCGATTGCTTCTGTACTGCCATCTGTATTTTCATTCGCATATGTGAAGACAATTTGATTATTGTTTTTAAGTACTTCTACTGTCTGCTCATCTGCATAGTAGTTACCAAATTCATTAGCAACTGGCAATGTAAGCATTTGACCTTGTGTATATTCTTTTGTGAACGCTGTATTGTTATTTTCCACTCGAATAGTATCTTGAGCCGAACGGAATTTCAAATCTTTATTACGTAAGAATCCACCCGGGAGAATACCTGCTTCTACTAAGATATGAAAACCATTACCTACACCTAGAACTAACTTGCCTGACTCAGCAAATGCTTGAAGCTGTTTGCAGGCAGGTGAACTTTTCGCCAATGCACCCGGACGTAAGTAATTGCCGTATGATGTGCCTGTCGGTAATAGAACTGCATCGAATTGATCGAGTTGATCAGCTTCAGTATGCCAAACGTATTCTACATCTTGCTTTACTGTTTCCTCAATTGCATGGTACATATCAAGATCACAAGTAAGACCTGGGAATACTAGAACGGCGAACTTCATTTGCTGGAAACCTCCCCAATTTCAAAGCGATAATCTTCAATGACTTTATTGATCAATAGATCGTTACACATTTCATTCACACGTGCTTCAATTGTTTCTTCTGATCCATCCAGCTGTAACTCGATCAATTTCCCAACCCGTACACTTTTCACTTCTTCATAGCCTATCTTCTGAAGTGCTTCAGTTGTCGCGATGCCTTGTGGATCTACAACACTTTCACGTAGTGTTACATAAATTGTTACTTTCGTCATTGTCAGTTCCTCCCAAAGTGGAAATAATAGTTTTTTATTAGTTATGATCTTGCCATATATTAGACTGCTCAATTTCTTGTAGAGTTTCTTCAAGTCTTTCTGTCATGATCGTGACGTGACCCATTTTACGTTTTTCTTTTACTTCTGCTTTGCCGTATAAATGAATGGACCAATCTGGATAATCCGCAATGCGCTCTTGAAGTGGTGCTACATGTTCCCCAAGCACATTTACCATAATAGACGGTGCCCATAACTTCGGCTCGCGTAAAGGCCAACCACAGACTGCACGCACATGCTGATGGAATTGTGAGACGTTACATGCCTCAATTGAGTAGTGACCAGAGTTATGTGGGCGTGGGGCTAATTCATTAATAATGATTGTACCGTCCGGCAGTACGAACATCTCAACTGCCAGTGTCCCTACCAACTCTAAATGACTCGCTATTTTCTGTGCTGCATTTTCTGCTTGCTCTAAAACCGCTTGATCTACGCGTGCTGGTACAATCGATTCGTGCAAAATATGATGCTTATGAATGTTCTCTGCAATCGGCAGACAATAGGTTTGTCCCGCAGGGTTTCGTTGAATAATAACCGAAATCTCTTTTTCAAATGGAACGAAAGCTTCTGCAATACAAGAAGAATGCGTAAATAGATCTTTGGCACTTTCCATTTGCTCTTTCGCTTCAAGCTTTATTTGACCTTTACCGTCGTAACCGCCAAAAGCAGTTTTTACAATACACGGGAAACCAAGTTCATCTATTTTCTGTACTAACTCTTCATATGTCTCAGCGGTTATGTAAGGCGCAACCGGTACCCCAGCCGCTTGAATCTCAGCTTTTTCATTGACGCGGTTTTGCGTGATACGGACTAGTTCGGCACCTTGAGGTACGTAAGCTTTCTCTGTCAGCCGTTTCAATCCTTCATAATCAATATTTTCAAATTCAAATGTAATGACATCACTTACTTGGCTTAATTCATTCAGCGCTTCTTCATCATTATACGGTGCCACGATTTCGATATCCGCTAACTGTCCGCAAGGGGAATTTTTTGTTGGATCAAGTACCGCAATCTTGAAACCAGCTTCTTTTGCCGCAAGTCCCATCATCCGTCCCAATTGGCCACCACCGATGATACCGATTGTCTGTCCTGGTTGAATCAGTTTCAATTTAGTTCACCACTGCTTTCTAACGAGATCTTCTCCATTTCATCGCGTCTTTGCTGTAGTTTCTTACGTAATTGCTCATCTTGTACACAGAGTATTTGAGCTGCTAGAAGGCCGGCATTCGTAGCACCCGCTTTACCGATTGACACAGTCGCTACAGGTACACCTCCTGGCATCTGAACGATGGATAATAACGAGTCCATGCCATTCAATGCTTTAGATTGCACAGGCACACCAATAACAGGAACTAGCGTTTTTGCTGCAACCATCCCTGGTAGATGGGCAGCTCCGCCTGCTCCTGCGATAATGGCGTGTAATCCCTTTTTTTCCGCTTGTTCCGCATAGTCAAACATGAAATCCGGCGTACGGTGGGCTGATACTACTTTCTTTTCATAAGAAACTCCTAGTTCATCTAATATGTCGCATGCATGCTTCATTGTTTCCCAGTCGCTCTTACTGCCCATAATGACACCAATTTTCGGTTCCAAATCCAATCCGCTCCTTCATGTACAACATGATTTAATATAAGATAATAAAAAGGTCCTTGAAAACTCCACTTTTCACATGCACAAAAAGCAGAACTTTCAAGGACCTTTACCAAAATGGATACATAGCTAGCATAATCTAGCTATTCTCCATGATTATCCAAGAAAAATTGCTTTCCCACATAGTGTAGACATTTACGGTGTCTTGGTAGAAACGCCACAGCCAATTCTGCAGCATATACGGGGAACTCATTTACTCTTATTATATTATCAATTATTACATAATCCGTCAACTAAAAGACGAACAATATAATATAAGTCTTTTACAATCATTCGCTTTTAAGTTGACATATGAATGAATAACCATCAGCTACCTCTCTTCTGATAGTTATTAGCTATTTTTTATACCTTGAAACTGTGTTTGCTGTTTAATAGGAACATACTCTTCTCCGACCTGTTTAAATAGTGGCTTCTCACGTCTCGCAACAACGGTATACCCCATACTTTGAATTCTCTCCAAACATTCCTCGAGTGTCTCATTTTCTTCCCTATCAAACCACATCTTTTGTTTACTCATTTAAATAACTTGCCTCTTTTCACACTCTTCACCCAGAATCCACCATGTATCGACTTAGGTTCATACGATATAATAAATGCTTTCGGATCGAGTTCCGTTATCGTTTTATACAATTGCACTTCATATTTACGAGGTGTCAGAATCTGCATAGTAGAACGATGACCACTTAATCCATTAGCTGCTGAGTCTGTCACACCATAACCAAGTCGGCGCAATTCAGCAGGCATTTCTTTATCAACATCTGCTGTTATCACGTTCACTGTTATATAACCGAGTGCTAAACGTTCTTCAATTTTCGAACCGATAATAACCCCAATTCCATACCCAAGTGCATAAGCTATCAAGTTCTGGATTTGATCGAGATTATCCAGTACCAATCCAAGCCCGATGACGTATACTACCGTTTCAATCATACTCACCGTTGCGGCTATATAACGATAGCCTTTGAGTGTTAGGATTATTCGTATTGTCATAAACGTTACATAGACAATATTGATCGCGAAAATAATTAATATCATTACCATTGCACCACTCCTTTAAACAAGTAGGATAATCGTATCGCGCCTTAGTTAAAAACTCAAGGAAAGTCTTTTAAATAATAGATTGTAAGAAGCGATTGTTGGAAGAGAGAGATGGATAGAGCGTTTTGCTGGGTTCGTAGAGTGGTGGAGCGGACAATATAGAGCGAGACGTGGGGTGATAGAGCGGATACAGTGACTTGTTGAGCGGATACGCGGAGTGATTGAGCGCTTACTGTGACCTGTTGAGCGGATACGCGGAGTGATTGAGCGCTTGCCTGAGACCATTGAGCGGATACGCCGAGTGATTGAGCGCTTACTGTGACTTGTTGAGCGGATACGCGGAGTGATTGAGCGCTTGCCTGAGACCATTGAGCGGATACGCCGAGTGACTTACAACCTGTCAAGTAGACACTCGATAAAACGCACATGAAGAAGTACTCTACAATCCGCATGCAATCTTTTATCTATCAGGCGACCTGATTGCTTCTGTATGCAATAGGCGTTCCAGATAGTTTCCTTTGTGGTCGTACTTCGTTATAATATGAAATATAATCGGTTACCGCTTGAATCATTTCATACTCGGTTTCAGGTTCTACAAAACCTGGCATCTCTGTCTTCAGCTTCCCAAAGAAGCTTTCGATACATGCATTGTCCCAGCAGTTGCCTCTGCGAGACATGGATTGTATGAGATTCATTCGCTTTAATCGGTTGACGTAACGAGGACTTGTGAATTGAATGCCTTGATCACTGTGAAGGATCGCATTCGGTTGGGCAAGTCCTTTTTCTTCTACTAAGTTAAGCGCCTTAAATACTAAACTCATCTCCATCGTATCCTGTATAGAATAGGCGATAATTTCGTTATTAAACAAATCAATGATTGCACATAAATAAATGAATTTTTCGCGTGGCTTAGTTACACGTAAGTACGTAATGTCTATACATAGCTTCTTCCCTGGAAGAAGAGCCGTAAAGTTCCGATTCAAAATATTATCACAGACAAAGTGAATACCACCTGTTTTCTTCGGTTTTCTTCTTTTAGTTTTCAAAGGCATATTATAATATTCTCTCATCCTTTGGATCCGCTTTTCATTCACCGTGATCTGATACTTCTCTCGCAGTGCGTCCTTAAATCGTATGTTCCCGAGATTACCACCATGTGTGATGTAAAGAGAAAGCATTTGTGTGAGGAGTTCTTTATCTCTCTCCGCCCTTGAAGGGCGACTGGGAGTCTTTAGTCGTTTATAGTAACCTGATCTACTTAAATGCTGTGTGTGTTTTATCAATTCCGTAATAGGAAATCGATCTTTATAAGCTTCTACAAAATCAAAATCAGCTGCAGTTGAATTCACCCCCTTTTTAGATCTAAAAGCTTTTTTAAATAAAGATTCTCTAGTTTCAAATGTTCATTTTCTTCTTCTAAACTTATTTCTTTTTCTCTTCCTTTATTAGAAATCCCTCGAGTATCCTTCAAGGCTTCCAAAGAGTTGGCATCTTTTACCTTGCGTACCCAGTCATAAATTCTCCTACGGTTCTTAATCCCAAATTGCTCTTGTAAATCAACTGCTCGATGCCCCTCTAAAAATCGCTCAACTACTTCTCGTTTTGTCTCTTCTGAATATACTCTCGTTTTCTCCGCCATCTTCTCAACCCCTTATCTATATGAATTGTAGAAGTGCGCTTTATAGTTTGTCTACTTTGAAGGTATTCTATCAGAGTGATTGAGCGCTTACTGTGACTTGTTGAGCGGATACGTGGAGTGATTGAGCGCTTGCCTGAGACCATTGAGCGGATAAGCGAAGCGATTGAGCGGATGAGCGCAACTCAATGAGCGTTTAAGCAGCAAAATAGAACGAATAACCCAAATCTATGAGCGAGTTAAGTATGAATACATCATATTCCATTCAACTCTTTCTATTACTAAATACAAATACAAAGCACAAAAAAGCCACTCCCCATAGGGAATGGCTTCGTGCCTAGCAACGTCCTACTCTCACAGGGGGAAACCCCCAACTACCATCGGCGCTGAAGAGCTTAACTTCCGTGTTCGGTATGGGAACG
>NZ_PDZE01000017.1:0-53311 GCF_002743415.1 Sporosarcina sp. P3 | reverse complement strand
GCCGCAACTGCTCATACTTCCTGCGCGACCGCTCTATGAGTAGCCGCAACTGCTCATACTTCCTGCGCGACCGCTCTATGAGTAGCCGCAACTGCTCATACTTCCTGCGCGACCGCTCTATGAGTAGCCGCAACCGCTCATACTTCCAGTGTGGCCGCTCTATGAGTAGCCGCAACCGCTCATACTTCCAGTGTGGCCGCTCTATGTGAAGCCGCAACCGCTCATACTCCCCGCGCGACCGCTCTATACGAAGCCATAACCGCTCATACCATCACCACAACTGCTCCATCCATCACCATTATCCTTCATAACTAAGCCAGTACAAAAAAAGCATCAAGAACCAATCAGTTCTCAATGCTCAGTTTGTATGACATTCATGTAAAGCTCCAGACGTCTTTATAAGTTTTCTAACTCATCTTGAAGTAACAACCATTCTTCTGCTTGTTCGTCATGGACGGCTTGTATTTCATCGATTTGGCGTTGGATATCCATTAGCTCAATGTGGTTATTCGCCAGTTCGGGTTCTAGTAGTTTTGCTTGCAGAGTTTCGATTTCTTCGTCGAAAGCTTCGAGTTTTTTCTCTAAGTCAGCAATGGATCTAGTTAGTCGGCGTTCGTGGCGTTGGTTTTCTTTATTCGCCACTTCTTTTTTAACGATGGGTTGTTTGGATTGCTGTTCAAGTCGTGTGACGGCTAGTATTTCCTCCATCTCAGTTTTTTTCTCGATGAAGTAATCATAGTCGCCCAGATACTCAACAGCGCCATCGTCACTCATTTCAATGACTTTGGTTGCGAGTCGGTTGATAAAGTACCGGTCATGTGACACGAACAGAATGGTCCCCGGGAAGTCGTCTAGTGCATTTTCTAATATCTCTTTGCTGTCGAGATCTAAATGGTTCGTTGGCTCGTCCAAGATCAATGTATTAGATTTCTCGAGCATTAATTGGGCCAATGAAAGACGAGCCTTTTCTCCGCCTGACAGTGAAGAGACAAGTTTTTCTATATCGTCGCCCGTGAACAAGAAGCGTCCAAGTAATGAACGGACATCTTTTTCATTCATTTGTGGCCAGTCATCCCATATTTCCTGTAAAACGGTACCGGAACCCATGAGTGTCGCTTGGTTTTGGTCATAATAACCGAATTGGACATTCGTTCCATAACGGATTTCTCCGCCTAGTAGTTCATTGCGTTTAACAATGGTTTTAAGTAACGTCGATTTGCCGACACCATTTGGACCGATAAATGCTACGCGATCCCCTTTATAAATACGCAGATTAATATTCTTCGATACCGGCTCTTCACCATAGCCAATTTTGACGTCGTCTAGCGACAGTACATCATTACCGCTCGGTCGATCAATCGAAAAGGAGAAGTTCGCGGATTTCTCGTCGCCATCAGGGGAGTCCATCCAGTCCCTACGCTCTAGTTGTTTACGCCGGCTTTTCGCCATTTTGGAAGTAGATGCCCGCGCAATATTTTTCTGAATAAACTCTTCCAGTTTAGCGCGTTCATCCTTTTCCTGACTGAACAACTTCTGGTCACGTTCGTAGTTTTTCGCTTTCTCGTCTAAGTATGAACTGTAATTACCACTGTACTTGGAGACTTTTCGCCGAGACACTTCATAAACGGTTGTAACAACTTTATCAAGGAAGTACCGATCATGCGAAACGATTAAAATGGCCCCTTCGTAACCCGACAAATATCGTTCGAGCCAGTTCAGTGTTTCGATATCCAAGTGATTTGTCGGTTCATCAAGTATCAGTAAGTCTGGCTTGCTCAGAAGCATCCTTGCAAGCGCTAGACGAGTTTTTTGACCACCAGACAGTAAATGCACAGGCTTCTCGAAGTCATCTGGATAAAACCGCATGCCATGAAGCACAGAACGAGCATCGGCTTCAAACTGATAGCCTCCTGCTTCCTTAAATTCAATTTGCAGTTCATCATATTCCGTCATGACGCGAGCATAGCGATCTGGATCTTCATATACCGTTGGATTTGCCATTTCATGCTCTAGCGTACGCAGGCGACTTTCCTTTTCACGAAGGGGTGCGAATACCGTCATCACTTCATCCCAAATCGTTAATTCCGAATCCAGTCCGCTGTGCTGTTCGAGATAACCCATGCGTACATCTTTTGGAATGATAATATCTCCTTCATCTGCGGATAGTTCACCTGCAATTATTTTTAATAATGTCGATTTTCCAGCACCGTTTCGTCCAACTAGTGCGACGCGATCTCGATGCTGTACTTCGAGACGGACGTTCTCTAGTAGATCCGTGCCTGAAAAAGACTTGGTCAGTCCATTCACTTGTAAAATAATCAAGCCCCACACCTCTATTCCTTATCAGTTTAATGGAATGGGCCGTTCCATGCAATAATCGGCTTTACAATAATCTCGTTGTGCTGTACGATAAAAGCGGCTATACCCTTGTTTAGGGGTTGGTCATTGAAGTGACAATGGAGGTAGGGCACAGCTGTGAGTAAACCTAGAATTCCGCAGGCAACATCAAAACGGTTGCCTTTATATTATAGATTTTTACGAAATTATGCAGACAAAGGTGTACAACGCATTTCATCAGGCGAATTAAGTGAAGCGATGAAGATTGACGCGGCGACGATCCGAAGGGATTTCTCGCATTTCGGAGCGCTCGGACGCAAAGGGTATGGCTATGACGTCGATTCCTTGTTGCAATTCTTCCGCGAAACACTCGATCAAGACGAAGAAACCAATGTGGCATTAATCGGGGTAGGTAGCCTCGGTAACGCTTTTTTGAAATACAATTTCCAAAAGATTCATAACACGAAAATTGTCGTGGCATTCGATCCAAAAGCACCACATGAAGGTGAATTGAAGAATGATATTCTTATCTATCCACCTGATCGTATTGAAGAGAAAATTAATGAACTAGGCATTGAAATGGTCATTTTGACCGTTCCATCACGTGTGGCACAAGAATTGACTGATCGTCTCGCTACCACGTCAGTGAAAGGGATTTTGAACTTTACTCCTGAACGCTTGGCTGTACCAGACACAATCCGCATTCAGACAATCGACTTGTCTGTTGAGCTGCAAACCTTGATTTATCTCATCAAAACGGACGTAAAAGATTCACAAATTACATGACACCGTGATAGTAAAATCATAGGATTTCATGTAGAATAGACATATTATGAGGAGGTGGCCAACATGGCTCCAGGTATCGGAAGTTTACTGATTATCGCTGTGATCGCATTGCTTATATTTGGTCCTAAGAAATTACCTGAAATCGGTAAAGCGTTCGGTTCTTCATTGCGCGAGTTCAAAAACGCAACTAAAGGCCTTACAGACGACGAAGATGATGTAAAAAAGGTTGAAGACAAGAAAGAAGAAGTGCGCTGAGTTAGGGTGTTATTCTGATGGCAGATAAAGACTTAACGATCATTGAACATATAGATGAAGTTCGAAAACGGCTGATGGTAATCGTCGTTTTCTTTATTGTTGGGGCAATCGGCAGTTTCTTTTTGGCGAAGCCGCTGATTAATTTTATACAATTTGATACACCAGCTGAACAAGTCACATTGAATGCATTTAACGTCGTAGATCCAGTCGTGATCTATTTGAAAGTCATTGTATTTCTTGCGATTGTAATTATTTCACCGGTCATCATGTATCAATTTTGGGCCTTTATTTCACCGGGACTTCGTGATTTGGAACGGCGTATCACGTTGTCGTATATCCCGTTTGCTTTTCTCCTGTTTTTAGCAGGAATCAGTTTCTCCTATTTTATATTGCTACCGTACGTCATGAAATTCATGATTAATCTGTCAGGTCAATTAAACATTGAACAGACCATCGGTATTAATGAATATTTCTCTTTTTTATTCTCGCTCCTATTGCCGTTCGGTTTCGTCTTTCAGTTACCGATCGTCATTTTGTTTTTATCACGTCTTGGTGTGTTGCAGCCTAAAGTACTCGTCAAAATGCGAAAAGTTGCCTATTTTGTGTTATTCGTATTGGCTGCGTTCATTACACCGCCTGACATCGTCTCGCATTTATTCACCACGGTTCCGTTATTCATTTTATATGAGGTCAGTATCGTGATTTCGCGTCTAGGTTATCGGAAGTTCGAGAAAGCGGAACGTCTGCGCCAGATGGAAGAAGTGAAGGCAGAGCAACAGCGTCAGATTGATGAAGTGATGAATAAAACAAGCGATAAGTAAATCCATTCAGATCCTCTTGCTACTGCAAGAGGGTCTTTTGCGTTTATGGTGCCATGGTCAAATATGGGTTCATTTACCAATGCCCCTATGGTAAACTATTTAAGAATAGAATGAGTAGGGGGAAATGAATACAAGTGAATAATAAAAAGACTCCAACTAGATGGAGCAAGTGGTTACTAGGTGCAATGTTGTTTATAGCGAGTGTTACGACTCCAATTATAGAAGGACAAGCAGCTGCGGCTCAGCAGTCTTATAAAGGGTTAGAAGCAGGGATTAACCAAGTGATCACAAGTCAGCGTATGCGTGGTACGCGAAGTAGTATCATCGTACGTGAAGCGGATACTAATCGCATTGTCTATCAATACCGCAGAAATCAGGGTGTCACGCCCGCTTCAAACGTAAAAGTATTAACAAGTACAGCAGCTCTTGAAGTACTAGGGAAAAATTATACATTCGATACAGATGTCTTAACGAACGGTACGGTGAAAAACGGTATCCTCGACGGTCATCTATATTTGCGCGGCACAGGTGATCCGACATTACTTGAAGTCGACTTATTGCGTTTGGCACGTCAAATACGTGAATCAGGTATCCATTCCGTAACAGGACATATCGTGGCGGATGATACATGGTTTGATACGCAACGTCTATCGCCAGGTATATATAAATCAGATGAAACCTATTATTACGCAGCGCAAGTTTCGGCACTGACCATCTCACCGAATAAAGACTACGACGCGGGCACGACAATTGTCCAAGCGAAGCCGACGCGAAACGGTAGGGCGGGAGCAGTCACATTGATTCCGCATACAGACATCGTAAAAGTCGTTAACCGCACACGTACTGTACCGAAAAATCAACGGAATACCGTTACGATAAAACGTCAGCAAGGCACGAACACGATTATCGTTTCGGGAAATATTCCACTTCATTCAAACGGTAAGCGACAATGGGTGACGGTATCTAATCCAACAGCTTATACAGCAGATATCTTCAAACGAGCATTAGCTAAAGAAGGGATCAAGCTACAACCGACTGCTCGTGTAACACGTGGGAAAACTCCTGTGAACGCAAAGTTGCTTGCAAATAAAGAATCGATGTCATTGTATTATTTGATGATGCCATTCATGAAGTACAGCAACAACTCTCATGCAGAGATTTTGGCGAAGTCGATGGGACGTGCTGTGTATAATGAAGGAAGCTGGAATGCTGGCTTGCGTGTTGTCAGAGAAACGTTAGAAAAAGACGGCATTAGCACGAAAGGTATGTATGTAGAAGATGGTTCAGGTATGTCGCATAAAAACAAAATCCCTTCTGAGAAAATATCGGAAGTGTTATATGTAGCTCAATCTAAGGAGTGGTATCCAGCGTTTGAGCGTTCGTTACCAATCGCTGGTGTGAATGACCGAATGCTAGGCGGAACGTTACGCAATCGTTTGACAAGTCCTGTTGTCAGGGGCAAGGTGCAAGCGAAAACTGGTTCACTTAACGGTGCGGATTCGTTGTCGGGTTATGTAAAGACAAGGAGTGGACAAGAACTAATCTTTAGTATTTTGACAGAGAATGTTAGAGGGACAGCAAAGCCTGATATCGATAAGATGGTGCAGATTATGGCTACTCAATAAAGGTTTTGAGAGTGGGGAAGGCACCGTTGATCGACGTTCCAGGCGGGCGCTTTCCCATGGGCGTGGCTAGCTAATTTCAGTCTAGGAAAGTGCATGCTCCTAACGCTTCGCTTTTACTCGCAAAAGCCGTCCTGCGCTACGGCTTTCGCTGATCCATCGGGAGTCGCTGCCTTCCACTTACGATCAACTACTGTGGTGTTCTGAAGTTTGGTAGATAAAGAAAAAGTAAGAACCTAGACAGTGTTTAAATATGCTTTCTAATCGCATATTGTTAAATAGTTTTATACTCTTGTACTTGAACTTAGATAAGTTGAAAGGCAACAATAGATCAGGCAATACCACCAGTGATTGATCTATATCGATACACTTTAAATGTAGGGATTGGAGTGGAAGCAGGGGCTACTCCCTCAGGAAAGCGTCCCCTGCTGGAACTCCAATCCCCGAACCACAAGCCAATGTAACCTCCCACATAACCACAAGAAAAAAATCTCCTCATTTACGAGGAGATTTTTTCTATTGTAGGAATAATACGATACTCTGTTGCATATCTTGTAGTTGTTGCAGTTTATCCGCATTCCATTGAACAACAGTAACGAAACTGTTCATGAGGAAATGGGCAAGCATTGGGGTCAGTAGGCGCTTGGTCTTGTAATAGACGAAGGCGAACGCGAGGCCTGGCATCAAGTACATGAGCAAGTGTTGCAACTCACCATGTACAGCAGCAAAGACGATAGCACTGACAATCGCAGCGATCCAGAAGTTCGTCTTAGTGTACAAGCCACCGAAGATAATCCGGCGGAACACAACTTCTTCAAGGAACGGCGCAAACAACACCATGGCAAAAATGATAATAGGAGCGGTTTTCGAGATATTCGATAATAATTCTGTATTCTCGGAGCCAGCGGTCACACCGAACACCGATTCAATCGCAGCACCTACAATTTGTCCCGCCATGGCGAGGAAGAAACCAAGTACTCCCCATAGAAGAACACTTCCGAATCCTGATGGCTTTCCTTTAAATACAGGTATGAACTTTTTATTTCGTAACAGGATCACGGCGATTATGAGTGCCGCGATACCTTGCGTGATGAATAACGTCCAAGCGAATCCTTGTGAAACGGCTTCTACTTTGGACAAGTCTTTGCCGGTGAAGTAAACGATTAATTCAGGGGCAAGAAAAATGCTAGCAATCTGTAGCAACACATACGTCAAGAAGATCATCAAAGCAATAACCCAGTTTTTCACGGTGCACAACCTTTCCTCCATACATGTTGACTAGTTTAACGCGAACAAAGACGTTTGGCAAAAGAAGAAAATGTCGAACGCTTTTACTTGCAATTATGTGTAAAATTATTTATTATAAGAGTTGTGTTAGCACTCAACTTAAGTGAGTGCTAAGAAGAATAAAAATTACACATTATCTCGAGGAGGTTGTTTCATTTGTTGAAACCACTAGGTGACCGTATCATTATCGAATTAATCGAAGCAGAAGAAAAAACATCAAGCGGCATTGTGCTACCAGACTCTGCGAAAGAAAAGCCACAAGAAGGAAAAGTAATTGCTGCTGGTACAGGCCGTGTTCTTGAGAACGGACAGCGCGTCGAACTAGAAGTATCTGAAGGCGACCGTATCATCTTCTCTAAATATGCAGGCACTGAAGTGAAGTATGAAGGTACTGAATACTTAATCCTTCGCGAAAGCGATATTCTTGCAATTATTGGATAATTAATTTAAACGTAAACATAGTAGACAAATAGAAAACTCTGGAGGGAATCATTTACAATGGCTAAAGAACTTAAATTTAACGAAGAAGCACGTTCCGCAATGCTACGCGGTGTAGATACACTAGCAGACGCTGTAAAAGTAACACTTGGGCCAAAAGGTCGTAACGTCGTACTTGAGCGCAAATTTGGTTCACCACTCATCACTAATGATGGTGTAACCATTGCAAAAGAAATCGAGCTTGAGAATGCGTTCGAAAATATGGGTGCAAAACTTGTAGCAGAAGTTGCCTCCAAGACGAACGATATTGCAGGTGACGGAACAACAACAGCAACTGTGCTTGCACAAGCTATGATCCGTGAAGGCTTGAAGAACGTAACAGCTGGCGCAAACCCAGTGGGTATCCGTAAGGGAATCGAAAAAGCGGTAGTTGCGGCAGTGGAAGGTCTTCAAAGCGTTTCCGATGAAATCGAAAGCAGACAAGAAATCGCACAAGTTGCGGCCATCTCTTCTGGAGACGAAGAAGTCGGAGAGTTAATTTCTCAAGCAATGGAGCGCGTAGGTAACGATGGTGTCATCACAATCGAAGAATCTAAAGGCTTCATTACAGAGCTTGACGTAGTAGAAGGTATGCAATTCGACCGTGGCTACGCATCGGCTTATATGGCAACAGACACAGACAAAATGGAAGCAGTGCTTGAAAATCCATATGTCTTGATTACAGATAAGAAAATCAACAATATCCAGGAAATTCTACCAGTGCTTGAACAAGTTGTTCAGCAAGGTAAACCATTGTTGATCATCGCAGAAGATGTTGAAGGTGAAGCTCTAGCTACACTAGTAGTCAACAAACTTCGTGGTACATTCAACGCGGTTGCAGTTAAAGCACCTGGCTTCGGTGATCGCCGTAAAGCTATGCTTGAAGACATCGCCATCCTAACTGGTGGACAAGTAATCACAGAAGATCTAGGACTGGATCTGAAATCTGCTGACCTGACATCTCTAGGACGCGCTGCGAAAATCGTAGTAACAAAAGATCACACAACAATCGTTGAAGGCAGCGGTGACGCAGGTTCTATCGAATCGCGAGTAGGCCAAATCCGTTCACAGTTGGAAGAAACAACTTCTGAATTCGACAAAGAGAAATTGCAAGAACGTCTAGCTAAACTAGCTGGCGGTGTAGCAGTGATCAAAGTCGGAGCGGCAACTGAAACAGAGTTGAAAGAGCGAAAACTTCGTATCGAAGACGCATTGAACTCAACACGTGCAGCAGTAGAAGAAGGAATTGTATCGGGTGGCGGTACTGCACTCGTGAACGTCTACAAGCAAGTAGAAACATTACTTGAAGATACGGAAGGTGACGTAGCAACAGGTATCAAGATTGTACTTCGTGCACTTGAAGAGCCAGTACGTCAAATCGCAACAAACGCAGGCCTTGAAGGTTCTATCGTAGTAGACCGCTTGAAGCGCGAAGAAGTCGGCGTCGGCTTTAACGCAGCAGAAGGCACATGGGTAAACATGGTAGAAGCAGGTATCGTGGATCCAACGAAAGTAACTCGTTCTGCATTACAAAACGCAGCATCTGTTGCAGCAATGTTCTTGACTACTGAAGCTGTAGTAGCAGACTTGCCTGAACCAGCAGGCGCAGCAGGAATGCCTGATATGGGCGGTATGGGTGGAATGGGCGGCATGATGTAAGCCGTTCTCCAAAGATATAGTTAAAGCGCCAACTCCAGTTTATGGGGTTGGCGCTTTTTGATTTTGATATATATAATACATATTAGCGATCTCTAAAAATATTATTGTGTAGGGGAGTCTGATCGTTCTTTAATGTTCGAAAGAGTAGAAAAAGAATGATTATTATTTAATTTAATAACAGAAATATTTCCATCTGTTTCAAGAACAACCGCTGTTGCTTCATCAAGAGAACCTAATCCGCTCGAACGTGCAGCTTGAAAAATTTCCTCTTCCAGTATACGTTCTGCTTTCAACGTATCATTCAAAAAACTACCTTTATAAAATAATAATTGTGGTTTGGATTTAATCAGTTTGCTAATAGTTTGAAATCGAACAGACGACCAAGCCACTACATATTGCATGCTGATCAAGACGATGAAAGCAGTTAAACCTTCTAGAAGAACTACGTCTTTGCTTAATAAAATCGTCGCCAGAATTGAACCCAGTGCTACAGTAACAACGAAGTCAAATGCATTCATTTTGGCAAGTGTACGTTTACCCGATATGCGTAAAATAATGATCAATCCGATATAGCTTAAAACTCCAACTATCAAAATCCGTAGAAGAGCTTCCCACCCATTAAAGAACATAATCCACCTCGAAGTTTTGACATAGTTAATCTACATTTCCCTTACGAGGTTAAAGTAAAACTTCTAACTTGAAACAAGTAAAGGAGTAAGAACTAATGTATTCGTAAAGTGCGCACTAATTAGCCACTATCATGAAATCAAAAAAACGATCAGTTGGGTAAACTAATCGTTTTTGATACAAGGGTATATATAGTAAATGATAGTGTAATGGAATTTCTCACCGAACTCTTTGCTTTCTCATCCACTGTGTAGCAACAAATTTCTCTCCGAGTTCTATAGGTGCGCCGCCGTGTAGCGTTAAGTCATTCAACAATGGGTCCGTATAGAAATATTCAAAGTAGACAGCCATTCCCTTTTGTGGTGTGATCGACAGTTTCAGATGGGGGAAGTACGTCTCGCCACCTTGTTCGACGTCATTCAGATACATGACAAGCGTGCTAATTCGATTGTTAGTAACATGGCTTGCTGCGGAGAAGAAGTCATGATGTGCTTTATATTCTTGCCCAGGTAAGTAATGCAGAACTTGGAGTCTTTCACCATGTTCGATTGGAATACTCATAACTGCCTCAATTCGTTTTTCGATCCGTAAGGCAATCAAGTTATCAGGTTCTTCAATAAACATACCACTGCTTGTTCTAATTTCGTTTTCTGCATGAGTTATGCCTATTTTAGAACGTTTCATTTTATCTGTAGAAAGCCGAATCAGTTCGTCACATTCTTCGTCGCTTAACATATTGCCTAATACAACGACTAATGGTTCTTCGACTTTCGCAATAATTTCGATTTCACGGTCTGTCATGATTTTCTTTCCTGTATGGGTAAATATAGTTTGTTCTTTATTTTCCGCTATCAACTTCGAACACCTCTTTTATGGTTTGATTTTTATTAATCAAATACAGAGTAACGTGATGAGTGTACAGCCAATATCGGACTTCTTTTGAGTTTTACACTTCCTCTTTGGGATTGCGTTCAATATATTTTAGCATGCTAGATTAGTTGACGTATATTCAGAATGTAGTGAAAAAGGTAGTGATATATAACTATTTTTTACTTTTAATTATCTTTATCATATATACCTGCGCAGTATGGTTAATTATGTATTGATTGCAGTTCCATACATTCGTTAGAACGTATCCGTATAGTAAACTGTAGTCATCCCGATAGCTCCAATTTTAAATTGGTGAGGAAAGCCAACTCTTATGACATAGTTCAAGAGCTTGATTTCTATAAATCTGACGGAAATCCTTTGCGGCCGCAATGGACTTCTAATTGTGCGGATATGCTATTATTTTTAGATGGCAACGACCTGTTCTTTTATAGACAATCATAAAAGAAGGCACCTGCACGAGAAGTCGACATGACTGCATAAACCATCATCAAAACTTCTCACACAGATACCTCTGTCATATCAAGATACATCTATTTGTTTTAGTGGATCCTTTGCTGGTCCCGCAATCACTTTCCCTGTGCCGTCGAATATAGAGCCATGGCAAGGGCAATCCCATGTTTCATCGCCATCATTCCATTTCACTTCGCAACCTAAATGAGTACAAGTCAGATTGACGTAGTGAATGTCTCCAGTGTGGTCTCTATACATACCGGAAGCTTCTTCGTTTATTTCAAATCGTTTGGCTTCACCTTTTGATAGTTGCTTTGCTTGCTCTAAAATTGAAGGTTGATCTTCCTTCTCTTCTTTTTTAGGCAAATCCCGTTGAGGACTGAGGAATTCCGCATATGAATTTTCTTTGCCTTCGATCAAGTCGCAAATCAATTGTGCAGCTGTACCGGCGACTGCTAATCCCCACTTATTATAGCCAGTCATGACGAACATTTTATCGTTGCCTTCTTCTATCGGTCCTATGAATGGACGTCTATCAGGTGTTACCATATCATGTTCTGACCAATAAGCGAGCATTTTGGTCAGACCGAATTCCGCTTTTGTAAATTGGCGAATCGCTTCGTAATGATCGATAGTGGAGCTTTTATTCCCTGTTCGATGTGTATTGCCTCCAACGATCAAGATAGGCTGGTCTCCATCATAGGCTCCACGAAATGTCCGTCTAGGTTCGTCTTGGCCAATATACACCCCTGTACCAAATGGTTGATCGCTCTCAAATGCAGTTAAATGTGAAGACATGGGTTCCATAGTATTGGAATAAAATGAGTGAGGATCTTCCACTGGGAATAGTGTAGCGAGTACGACTTGTTTACATGTGATTTTATATGGTGTATTGGTTGTAAGTACTAAGTAATCATCGTGCTCTTCCTTGTCCATATAGCGTGTATGTTGAATAATCTTTCCGCCAAGTTCTTCAATGGCTTTCAATAAGCCGTGGATGAATTTCACAGGTTGGAATTGTGCTTGCTTCCGCATGACAAGAGCTGAACTCACATCGAAATCAATGGGGATGGAATTGGTCATACCGCCATCAATACCAATTTCATCATAGGCTTGTGCTTCGGCTTTCAAGCTTTCGGTATGGCTTCCGTCTTGCGTGAAAACGTAGGCGTCTTCTTCAGTAAAATCACAGTCTATGTTGTGTTCTTTACTAATGGATTCAATGAGTTTACGACCTTCTTCATTTGCATCGTAAAATTTTCTGGCTACATCTAATCCATCGCGTTGCAACATTTCGTGGTAAATCAGCTGATGCTGTGAAGAAAGTTTCGCTGTGGTGCCACCTGTACTACCAGCACTAAAGTCACGTGCTTCGACAATAGCAACCGATCGCCCGGCTTTGGCAAGCAGATACGCAGTAAGTGCACCTGAAATCCCTCCTCCAATAACAGCTGTGTCGACTTCCAGATCTTTCGAGAGTTTTGCATAGTGAACCGGACCTGCTTCAGTTTTCCAAAACGATTGTTGGGATCCTTCTAATCTACTCATTTTTACGACCTCCTATTTTAAACTATTCTTACTCTTTTTCTTCCTTTAAATAGGGAATATAAACATTTTAGCTAGTTCTATTCAAAAGTTAGGCGTCTACATAGAGTACGAGGCGAAGAAAGGTAGTATGAAAGAAAAAATACCTGTGAGCAAAAGCACGATGATCGAAACAATCAGGACAAGTTTTAAACACAGTTTGGAACATTGCATATTTCAGTATGGCGGTGTTGGAACAGTATATTAACAAATAAGCCTCTTGGGATAATCTCCAAGAGGCTCGTTTTAATATCGTAGGAATACTAATCCATTCTATCTAGATAACACTTTCCACTTCAACACACCCTGAGAAAAATGTTGCTCCACCGCCCATGTCAGCAATTCGGTCTGGTGTTAATGCGTTCACAAGGTGTTTTTGACCTGAACTATCTCCCAAAATCCCTTGACTGACAACAACTCCGGGAAGGACTTGCTCACCGACAGAGACAGTAAATATACATTCTCCGCGCTCGTTCCATATACGAACAGTCGATTTATCTGCAATTCCTCGGCTTTCTGCGTCGTGCTGATTGATGAACAATCTAGGTGCTTTTTCAAGTTGGATATGTTTTTCATTGTTCGAAAAAATCGTGTTCATAAAGTTATGGTTAATTGCAGGCACATACAGTAAAGGATAATCGGAATCTTGAACAATCGGAATATACGTAGGCAGGGCTGGTAATCCTGCTGCTTTCATTTGTTCTGAATACAACTCAATTTTTCCGCTCGGCGTTTTTAAATGGTTCAATAGATCGCCTGTCCCACTCGCTTTTATATAGCGTTGCTCCTTTAATGCAGCATACGATACTTCGGATAAGTGAGGATTGGACAAATCGCTTAATGCTTGGTCGATCATTTCGGCATCCTCGTCCTGGAAGGGTTGCTCGTCAAAATCCATTGCTTGAGCCAACAACCTGAAAACGTCTGGGTTGGATTTACTGTCCCCGTATGTTTCGATGACAGGTTCTTGTAAATGGATGTAGTGATGCCAGAAAGACGCATAAAAGTCCGTATTTTCAAAAGCGGATGTCGCAGGCAGTACAATGTCCGCAAACAAGGCAGTATCCGTCAAAAACAAGTCATGGACAACTGTAAACAAATCCTCGCGTGCTAAGCCATCTTGGACCTTATTGGCATCCGGTGCGACAACAGCGGGGTTGCTATTATAGACATACAACGAGCGAATCGGTTGTTGTTCCTTCAGTAATGCTTGCCCTAATAAATTCATATTAAATTTACGCGTAGGCTTTTTCTGAAGTTCAGGCCGTTCCAGTGCAGCAATATTATGCGTCAAATAGTCGGAATTTGATTTGACCGCACCTCCACCCTTTAATTCCCACTGACCTGTCAAAGCAGGCAAGCAAGAGATGGTTCGAACTATCATGCCACCATTATCATGATGCTGCAACCCATTGCCGATGCGAATCATGGAAGGAGAAATATCCCCATACATCCGTGCCAATTTATAAATATCTTCTTCGGGCACGCCTGTAATGGTGGAAACCATTTGTGGATTGTAGTACTTCACATGTTCACCGAGCGCTTCATGGCCGATTGTATACTTTTCTAAAAATTCTTGATGAACTAGTTTTTCTTTATAAAGAACATGCATGATTCCAAGAGCAAGCGCTCCGTCAGTTCCAGGTAAAATAGGAATGAACCAATCCGCCATGCGACCGGTTTGGTTTTTATGGACGTCAATGACAATAGTTTTCGCACCATTTTTTTTCGCCTTTTGCGCGATCATAGTTTGGTGCATATTGGTGCTGACAGCATTGATGCCCCAGAATATAAATAGTTTCGTTTCCGTCATCTCTTCTGGATCCGTTCCATAACGCCCGCCCATCGTGTAATTGTAACCGGCTTCGCCAGCAACTGAGCAAATCGTCCGGTCCAGTTGACTCGAACCAAGACGGTTGAAGAAACGACGATCCATCCCTTTAGAACTGAGTTTTCCCATATTTGCATAGAAGCTATAAGGAAGAATCGCTTCTGGACCTTCTTCAGTTATTATTTTTTTCCATTCATTTGTGATAGTTGTAATGGCTTCTTCCCAACTGATTGGAACGAATTGTCCATCGCCTTTTTTTCCAATGCGTTTCAGAGGGGTAGTCAACCGATTTTTATCATAAATCCGTTCAGCCATATGCCGAACTTTGTTGCATATACTTCCTTTTGTGACTGGATGTTCAGGATCACCTTCAATTTTAACGATTTTCCCGTCTTCTTTATGAATCAGCAATCCACATTGGTCTGGACAATCAAGAGAACAAACCGAAGGAACGATACCATTTTTTACATCAATATACGATTGCATTACAAAAATCCTTTCCAGCGAAATAATTTTACCATTTCAAGTTCACTTTGAAGTTTCCTAGTCCATTAATTATTAAAACAGAGAACTTCTATTAAATGTAAAAGAAAGCGTGTGTTGAAATGTAAATCGACTTAAACAAGTAGTTTATAGTAGGTAGTATACCATATTACAGACTGTAAATTTAGAAAGTTCCGATAACCTGTTGACTTTATATCAATTATTATGTACAGTAATTTCATTGGTTTAGTTTTAATAAAATTCTATCAATTATATATTATTTTCTATCGAGAGAAGTTGAGGGACTGGCCCTATGAAACTTCGGCAACATAATTGTGCCAAATCCAGCAAGCGTAGCTTGAGAGATAGAAAGAGCAAAGCATATTTATATTGCGTGAGCGATGATTGCCAAAGACTCTTTCTGTTTTTACAGGAAGGTCTTTTTATTTTATTAAAATAATATAAAATACATCAGCAGGAATGGAGAGTGTGGATATGTTGGAGAAAATAGGAATAACAAAAAACTTAGGATGGGGTTTCTTCGGTGTTATGTTGTTCATGATGGGAGATGGGATTGAAGCGGGGTGGTTAAGTCCTTTCTTAATTGAAAGTGGATTAACCATTCAACAATCAGCTGCTATATTCACAGTTTATGGTATCTCAATTGCACTATCTTCTTGGTTTTCGGGTGTCTGCGTAGATGTATTTGGTCCTAAACGTACAATGGCAATCGGCTTAGCCGTCTATATTATCGGTACGGCAGGGTTTATTACATATGGTTTTTCAACGATGAATTATCCGGTTATGCTTTTGACCTATTTCATAAAAGGTTTTGGCTATCCGCTATTTGCTTATTCTTTTTTAACATGGGTTATTTATAAGACACCACAAAGTAAATTGAGTTCAGCCGTTGGTTGGTTCTGGTTCGTTTTTTGTGCGGGAATGATGGTGCTTGGCGCTTGGTATTCAAGTTTTGCAATCCAACATCTCGGTTATATCAATACGATGTGGACATCAATTTTCTGGGTATGTCTTGGTGCTGTTTTAGCTTTAGTGATTAATAAAGACAAGTTTGAAAAGAAAAAACTTGCCAATAAAAAAGAAGCAGTCAAAGAATTACTGAAAGGGATCACGATTTTGAAGTCGAACCCGAGGGTTGCCGCAGGTGGGGTTGTTCGCGTGATCAATAGCTTAAGTGTTTATGGATTCCCGGTGTTCTTACCCATGCATATGGCGCAACATGGTATTGAAACAACAGCTTGGCTGCAGTTGTGGGGAACATTTTTCTTAGGAAATATCATTTTTAATTTAGTCTTCGGCTTCATTGGAGATAAATTTGGTTGGAAAAACACAATCATTTGGTTTGGTGGAGTCGGTTGTGCGATATTCACGCCACTATTGTTTTATATACCGGTCATTACAAATGGTAGCATTGTGATGACGAGTATTGTTGGATTCATTTGGGGAGGTTTAGTAGCAGGTTACGTTCCGATTGGCGCACTAGTACCTTCTGTTGCAGGCGAAGATAAAGGCGCAGCGATGTCCGTGTTGAATTTTTCCGCGGGTCTATCGACATTCGTAGCGCCAGCGATTGCCTTAGCGTTTATCGGGCTTGTTGGACCAGAAGGGGTTGTGTGGATTTTTAGTGCACTTTACTTAGTGAGTGCGATTATTGTTAAATTTATTCGTATACCGGAAGAAGAGAGTGGGAAGGTACAGGAGGAAACTTTGCTAGTTACCACGTGAAAATGTTTGTGCTAGGTGGTGATTGACAAAGTTATAGATAGATGAAATGATCACAATCAATTAAGAAATAAGATGTCTTTTACCTAGATGATAGGATATGAAGCTAATTCTAATAAATACTTGTTATTACTAGATGAAACGTGAGAAAAAACGGTAGTATGGTACAAGAGATGTCCAATCAATAAGAAGTTAAAGAATTGTTTGGATGGTTGCCAACTTTCTTCAAAAGAGTAGATACATTGTTCATTTTGGAGGAGGTTGGGTACCGGTCTACTAAGTGAGTGATTTTGAACACGCGCATATATAAAAAGGGGATGTTAGCAATGGTTGAAAAGAATTTTGAAAAAGCGGCATTTGCAGGCGGATGCTTCTGGTGCATGGTGAAACCGTTTAAAGAATGGCCAGGCGTCCAAGATATCGTATCAGGGTATATGGGCGGGCACCTGGATAATCCGACGTATGAAGATGTGAAAAAAGGTACATCCGGTCATGTTGAAGTGGTTGAAATTACTTTTGATCCTGCCTTATTCCCATACGAGAAATTGCTCGAAGTCTTCTGGCAACAAATCGATCCGACAGACGCAGAAGGTCAATTTCACGACCGCGGCTCATCTTACACAACCGCCATTTTTTATTACACAGATGCGCAACGGAAAATTGCCGAGAAATCGAAAGCTGATCTAGCTGCAAGTGGCATTTTTACAAAGCCTATCGTTACAACAATCCGCCCTGCAGAAACTTTCTATCGGGCAGAAGAATACCATCAAGACTATTACATAAAAGAAAAGGAACATTACTCAGACAACCGTACACGTTCAGGGCGTGATGAATTCATTGCCAAGCACTGGAGAAAGTAATAGGCATGATAAAATGGGCGAGCGTTTGCATAAAACGCTGCCCTTATTTTATTTGAAGTAGAGATTAATACAAAGTACTCGTGTTCCATTCAACTCTGAATTCAAAAGACGACACTACTTTAATATTTATGAAAGCATAGTCCACAGTACTTTTTCATGTGCACGGTAACTGCTTTTTACTTCTTGATGAAGAACTCATCTTTTTAGTAAGTTCCTCTTATAACTATCTAATCAATTAATGTGTACATCATCGAAGTTCATTTGATAGTAAGTACCGGTGAAAACAATCATGAACGTTAAACGAATGCTCTTTACCTACTATCTTTTTTAAGGTTGGAGAGAGTAGAAAGAGAGGTTTTATCTTTAGATTGAATGACAGAAATACTGCCATCCGTTTCTAGTATAACGGCCGTCGCCTCATCAAGAGAACCTAAACCATTGGAACGTGCTGCTTGGAATATTTCCTCTTCCAAAATACGTTCTGATTCCATTGTTTCCTTCAAAAAACAGCCTTCATAAAACAATAATTTTGGATCTGATTTAATTAGTTTGCTAATAACTCGGAATCGAACAGATGACCAGGCAACTAGATATTGCATACCTATCAGAACAATAAAAGCGGTCAAGCCTTCCGAAAGAGCTACGTCTTTACTTAATAAAATGGTGGCTAAGATTGACCCTAATGCGACGGTCACAACGAAGTCGAAAGCATTCATCTTCGAAAGCGTACGCTTACCTGATATACGTAAAATGACAATCAATCCTATATAGCTTAAAACACCGACTACAACCGTTCGGAGAAGAGTTTCCCATCCATTAAAGAACATACTACACCTCGAATATTTGACATAGTTAGTCTATCATTTCCCCACAACATTGTGATGAAACTTCTTCACGGATACTTTATAGGCGAAGTAATATCCTTGTTCAGTGCTAAACATATAAATGTGTATCTTTTTGGGAACCACTTGTAAACTAAAGGAGTATGTTGTGAACACTACTTTGTGCTTATACAAAATATTCCTGTTCGTTATATATTTAATATAGCTGGATTCCATCTATTTTAAGTCCACTTGGAATATGTAGTCGAATAATAGAGTGAGATGTTATTTCTCGATGCAGATGAAGGTATCTACTACACTATAAGTAAAGAATATACTTAAGTGGAAGAGGAGGTATGAATAGTGAAAGATCAAACAAGATATCTTCGTCTAGCGAATATAACAAAGTTGATAAATTCGAGGCTAGAGTTAAGGGAAGTACTGAATCACGTGGTCACTGCTATATCAGAGGAGATTGTCCGATGTGATTCGGTCGGAATTTATTTGCCACAACAAGATGGGTCATTTAGGGGGTTCGTCGGAAAACCTGAAGTGATCAATGGTATGACACTCGATATGCATGTAATTGATACCGACTTCGATTTACTGGCGAAAGAAGTAATTGAAACGAAAAGAACGATATATATACCGGATACATCCAAAGACCATCGACCCGATCCAAGAGCAGTTGAAGGATTTAAGATAAAATCTTTATTAGTTTTACCTATTACTGTAGAGACGGAATTATTTGGACTAGTATTCTTGTTTGACTATGGAATACCAATGAATTTAACGGAGCTTGAGATTCAAACAGTTCAGTCCTATGTCAATATGGCTGCTGTCGCTATTCAAAATGCCAAGCTGCTAACAAATAAAGAAGAACTTATTCAGGAAAAGCAATTACTGTTAGATATCACTCGGAAGTTATCCATGTGTTCTACCATGCAGGAGGCGCTGGATATATGTTTTCTATATATAGAAAGAGTGCTTGGAAACAATAATATAGGTGTGCATTTAATCGATCCATCAGTGCATATGAAGATTAAGCCTACAACCATTAATCGTACTAGTGATTGGTCTGCAGAAGCGTGGGTGAAGTCTCATGACGAGATAAAGTTTGACGATGAAAACGATAAAGTGTTCCAAGAAGTGATCGCTACTAGAAAAGCAGAACTCATTCCTGATGTCTTTGCAGATGATCGAGTGAATCATAAGGTATGTCGGTATTTTGGTATTCAATCGATGTTTATTCTTCCAATCGTTTCCATGGGGAAAGTATTAGGTTTAATAGTCATTGCAGATCTTCAACAAAAAAACCCAAATTACTCCCAGGCCAGTCAGCAACTGACGCAATCTATTGTTGATACAACAGCTTCCACTTTATTGAACTTATTGAATATGGAAAAACAAGAGTTGATTATAGAACAGCGGACTATAGAGATCACGGAAAAGAACAACGAACTAGAAGCGGCGATGAAAGAGTTACAGCGGATAAGTCGAGAGAAAGAACTGATTCTTCATTCAGCAGGTGAAGGGATATTCGGGTTGGATCTACATGGTATCATCACATTTTGTAATCCTGCTGCCGCCATGATGCTAGGGTATAAGATGAAGAACGAGCTAATAGGAAAGCCCGTCAGTATTATTTATAATGAAAACCATACGAAAAAAGATGAAGTTATATTTTTTAGGCAAGATCAGTCCAGCTTCCCAGTGGAATATGTTAGATCATCCATCAGAGAAGGAGATAGGATCGTTGGGAATGTCGTGACATTTAAAGATATTTCTGAAAGAAAAAAGATGGAGAAAGAAATTAGATACCATGCATATTATGATAGCTTGACCAACTTACCCAACCGGGTGCTCTTAAAAGATCGCATGGAACAGGGGTTGAGTTTTGCTCATGCTACCGAAGAAAAAGCAGCTGTACTGTTCATGGACTTAGATCGTTTCAAATCAGTCAATGATTTATTAGGACATAGTTATGGTGATATTTTATTGGCACATGTAGCAAGGCGTATATGCGCATGTCTCCCTGAAGGCGCTACAGCTTCTCGTCAAGGTGGGGACGAATTTATAATTTACTTGCCTTGTATTGTATCCGAAGCAGAAGTGATAGAGGTGGCCGATAAGATTGTTGATCAATTCAACAGGCCGTTCAATCTAAAAGGACTTGAAATGCATATTCATAGCAGTATAGGGATCAGTTTATTTCCACAAGATGGACAGACGGCAGAATTATTGATAAAAAATGCCGATATCGCGATGTATCAGTCTAAAACCGTGTCTGGCAGCAGTTATCAATTTTATCATTTGGCGATGGATATCAAGACATTTGAAAATGTACAGTTTGAAAATGCTTTATATAAAGCGCTTGATCGTGAGGAGTTGGAACTTTATTATCAACCTCAAATTGATTATAATTCACGTACTATCATCGGAACAGAAGCGTTATTGAGGTGGAATCATTCAACAGAAGGATTAATATCGCCAAATAGGTTTATTCCGTTGGCCGAGGAGACGGGCTTGATCGTACCTATCGGTGAATGGGTGATTAGAAGTGCGTGTAACCAAATCAAGAAGTGGCAAGAGAAAGGATATCCACCGATTGTAGTATCCGTAAATTTATCGGCACGTCAGTTTGAGCAAAATAATTTATTCCAAACGGTTAAAGGTATATTAGATGAGGTAGGGGTATCACCGGAACTTTTATGTCTTGAAATTACCGAGAACCAAATTATTAAAAATACAGAACTAACTATCCAGACAATGAAAGAATTACAAGCAATCGGCATCAAAATGTCCATTGATGACTTTGGTACAGGCTATTCTTCTTTAGGTTATTTAAAAAACTTGCCAATCAATGCATTAAAAATAGATAAATCCTTTATTCAAGAATTGAACAGTACTGACGACAATTCAGCCATCGCGAATACAATTATTACATTGGCAAAAAATCTAGGATTGGACCTAGTTGCTGAAGGTGTCGAAACGCTGGAACAAGCCGAATTTTTAGCTGCAAGAGAATGTTACATTATGCAAGGTTATTATTTTAATGTGCCATTGAAAGTGAATGAATTCGAAAGCACATATCTGGCTACTAAAGGAGAGTTTTTATGAAAGCTATTCGAACAGTATTGGATTATTTAAGAGCTAGTGGCGTAAAACACGTTTTTGGCATCCCGGCTGGCTCAGTCAATGCATTTTTTGATGAGTTGTATGAAATACCTGAACTAACGCCGATTGTGACGAAGCATGAAGGCGCAGCTTCTTACATGGCAGTTGCATATGCCAAATATACGGCTACTATGAGTGTTTGTATTGGATGCAGTGGACCTGGTGGTACTAATCTCCTGACTGGTGCTGCCAATGCCATGCGTGAACATATCCCTGTATTGTTTTTGACGGGTGCAGTTCCTGTCGATACTGTTGGTTTAAATGCTTCTCAAGAATTGAATGCGGAACCGCTCTTTAGATCAGTGACAAAGTATAGTGTAACTGTAACGGATTCGAAAGACTTGCTTGGCGAAGTAGCAAAGGCATGTGAAATAGCGATTTCTGGTGTGCCAGGTCCTGTCCATGTCGCTATGCCGATAGATATCCAAATCAATCAAATTGAAGCTCTTGAAATACCGAAACTGCCAAGAAGAGCGCCGATTGTTCCAGATCAAAATACTATACAGTCTGTTGCGAGAGAGCTTGCCGATAAACGAGATGGATATATCTTTGTAGGACAAGGTATTAGGCACTCTGTCGATCCGTTACTTGAGTTGGCGGAGATACTTGGTTGGCCGATCATTACAACACCACAAGCAAAGGGGTATATTACGGACGATCATCCACTCCTCGCTGGGGTATTCGGTTTTGCCGGTCATGACGAAGCCTCTGCACTCATCAATGGAACAGATGGCGAAACTCTACTAGTGGTAGGATCTAGCTTAGGCGAGACAGCTACGAATAACTGGAACATCAATCTCAATGAAAATCGGTACACTATTCAATTAGACTACGATTCTTCCGTTTTTAATCGAAAATATGAAGTAGATATTGCGGTGTTGGGAGACATAGATTTAAGCTTGGCGGCATTGCTAGATGAACTAAAAAAAATACACGTGCCGATGAAAAATCCAGCAGTTAGTAAGCGAGAAATAAAGAGGAAGGATCAAGAAGAGTACAATACGAAAAATATCTTGATGCGTCTGCAAAAATACGTACCTCGCAATACTAGATATACCGTAGATATAGGCGAGTTCATGGCGTATATCATTCACGATATGAACGTAGTAGAGTCCGATTCATTTGACATTAATGTGCACTTTGGGGCGATGGGGAGCGGTATAGGTTCTGCAATTGGATCGAAGCTTGCTGAACCTGAACGTCCAGTAGTTTGCGTTACGGGAGATGGGAGTTTCTTCATGCACGGTATGGAAATCCTTACCGCAAAAGAACATAAGTTACCGATTTTATTTGTTGTCATGAATAATGCGCGCTTAGGAATGGTCTATCATGGACATTCATTGCAATATAAACGCTCCCACCCATCATTTGAGCAAGAACCTGTGAATATTGCAGCTATGGCTGCGGTCATGAACATACCGAGTAAACGTATCGAAGCGTTGGAAGATCTGACTCAAGGAGTAATAGACGAGCTTATGAATGTCGAGGGGCCGTCAGTCCTTGAAGTTTCTTTAATAGATCATACAATACCTCCAATGGGAGATCGCGTGAAGTTTCTATCTTCTTTTGGAAAGTGAATAATCCGGAGAGAGTTACTTGTTTGCCTCCTCTCCGGGTTATCTTTCCCAGTCAGATAGACTGGTATAATGCATTTGTGACTTCAATGACTGCATCTATTGTTTTACCTTTAAATGCATTGGACACGGAAAGACCTGAAGGATTTGAATAGTAATACGCCCCTTCTTGTGGATTATAACGGTAGCCAAGGTTGGCTAAAGATTGTTGTAATTCAGTCGGTATGTTTTTCAATCCCGTCCGCTCCTTGAAGTAGTTTGTGCCGTATATTTTTACGTCGATATCCTTAGTTCCAGTATGAATAACAAATAAATCATTTGCATCTTTCACTAGCCACTGGCCTTTAGAATACAAAGAAATCTTGGTCTTGCCTAATCCGTCAATTCCATCCAGATTCATACCGAAATAGTGGTTAATCATTGTACGGATCTCGTCACCTGTCACGCGATGATGATGATGTGCCAAATATAAATCTAGAATGATTTGTGAAGGGAAATTGGTGCTCGTTTCTAAATCCGTTGATGGGGGAATTTCGAAAGTACCAATTTTCTCTTTGGTTAACACGGGAACTCGTTCTAAGCGGAATTTAAAAGCTTGTGCAATTGCTTCGTAAATGACTGAACTGGTTACTTTAGTTCTATATTGATCAATATACCTATCCATTACATCAGTTTTTGCCAACTTGCTGATGTAGTCAGTTACTTCCGCTTCCGATAAGCATGGATCCAATTGATGCGAATGTTTTATGATGTCCTGAATTTCATCAGAATACGTAATCGGAGCACTTTTCATACGAAACCTCCTCTTTAGAAAACATACTTATTATTCATTAAATAATCATACAGTAAAAAAGAGGAAATGTACTAAGATTTTTGAAATAGAACTGTCATTGGGATCTCGCTAGGTTTGACTTTGTCCAGCTGAACGTACGATATTATTTTACACTTCAACCAAACGAGTGCAAAAAATTATCTAGTTTAGTGAATGGTAGTTTTCCACGTAAGGCAACTCTAAATTCTTCCGCAAAGTAGTCCCCTCATAATTTGTCCGAAAAATCCCGCGTTTTTGAAGGATGGGAACAACTTCATCCACAAATGCTTCTAATTCGCTTGGTAAATTTGGAATCAGCATAAAACCGTCAGCCCCATTCTGTTCGTACCAAGCCTCGATCAAATGGGCGACTTGTCTCGCAGTACCCATAAAAGGTGTGCGCGGTGTGGCTTCTCTTGAAGCTACTTGACGCAAGGTTAAATTTTGCCTGCGTGCTTCAATCTTAATACGATCCGTATCACTCCTGAAACTATTTTGCCCAATGCTTCCGATATCGGGAAAAGGTGCATCCAATGGATATTGGGAAAAGTCATGATGTTCAAAAAGTCGGCCTAAAAAAGCGAGAGCCTGCTCAATTGTCACCAAACTGGCAAGTTCACTGAATTTTCGTTCTGCTTCCTCTTCTGTATTTCCAATAATGGGACTGATTCCTTGTAGAACCATAACGTCATCAGGGTTACGTCCCAGAGCAGTCGCTTGCTCTTTTACATCTTTATAATAGCGTTGCGCTTCTTCTAAAGTAGGCATAATCGCGAAAACTGCATCCGCTTCTTGTGCAGAAAACGCAATGCCTGCTTTTGATGAGCCAGCCTGAAATATTACCGGCTGTCCTTGTACTGAACGACCGATATTCAGTGGTCCTCGTACAGAAAAGAATTCGCCTTCATAATTCAACGTATGTAATTTAGTTGGCTCAAAAAATTGCCCGGTCTCTTTATTGCGTATAAAAGCATCCTCTTCCCAGGAATTCCATAAGCCTTTCATGATCTTCACAAACTCGGCTGCCATCCGGTAACGCGCGGCATGACTTGGATGATCTTTAACCTCCTTACTAAAATTTAATGCCGCTTTTTCCAACCCCGACGTCACCGCATTCCATCCTGCCCGTCCGTTACTTAACATATCAAGTGAAGCAAATTGCCTCGCTGCAGAAAAAGGTTCGCTATAGGTCGTCGATAATGTGCCGACTAATCCAATGTGCGCCGTCACTGCTGCCAATGCAGAAAGTATCGTGAGTGGTTCGAATCGATTCAGATAATGTGGATTTGATTTTTCATTGATGTATAAAGCATCTGCGATGAAAACAAAATCAAATTTTCCGCGTTCTGACGTTTGGGCTTGTTGTTTATAAAATTCAAAACTTATACTTGCGTCCGATGGCATAGCAGGATGTCGCCAATCTGAAATTTTCTCACCGACACCGTGGATCATCGTTCCTAGTTTCAATTTCTTTCTCACATGCATCTTCCTTTCTAGTCATGTGGATTGTTGTGTTTGAATCATCTATTATTCTAAATTATCACTCCTGTCATGACCTATGTCAAGACAGTGTTTTGTATACCAGCATGTGATGCAGTTCGGTTAGGCATTCAATTACTGAAATCCAGGTGGAGGATTAATGTATATGGATAGTACGATAATTGAGTAATTCCGTGATCTTCCATAGGCATAAATTTTATATCATTTATGCAGCGAAATTTCGTATGTGTTTAAGTAGAGGTACTTCCTAATGATGTTGAAAGGTAAGCTTTTGACGTTAAGCCAGTGTCATACCATCTCTTTATACTGTGCGGAAACGTTCACTTCATACGAAATACTAACTAATCCAACTACATTGTCACATTATATTTTCATATTTTATGTAAATACTATAATCATTGAAAGAAAATAACAATAAACGATTGACTTATTTGTTTGAAAGTAACATAATTATGTTTATATAGAACATAATATTGATTACGATGAACATAGCAGGTAGGGGGTCATAGGATTGTCTCCAAAAGAACGAAGATCGAGAATAATGGAATCGCTTGCAACAGAAGGACGAGTAGATATCATCCAACTCTCGGAAGTATTGAATGTAACGCCTATGACGATACGAAGGGATTTCGATGTACTAGAGAAGCAGAACAAGCTGATTCGCACACATGGCGGCGCTGTTCCTTCACAGGCGCTCATTCATGAAAAGACGTTTGAACTAAAGTCCAATATTTCTGTACAGGAAAAGAAGATGATTGCAAAACATGCGGTCTCTTTTGTGAGGGACGGCATGACAGTGCTCATCGATTCAGGGACTACTACGCTGGAAATTGCACGGTTATTGAAAACACATGAACAGATCACAGTAATTACAAATGATATAAAAATAGCGGCTGAGCTGATGGGCAGCAAATTGGAAGTAATCATTATGGGAGGCCGGTTACAGACGGAAACAGGAACGCTGTATGGTTCATTGACAGAAAATATCTTGAAATCAATCCATGTCGATTTGTTCTTTTTGGGTGCAAATGCGATCCACAGTTCGTTTGGTATTACTACACCTACAATCGATAAGTCCTCGTTGAAGCGGACGATGATTAGAACAGCTACAGAAACAATACTTGTAGCAGATTCAACAAAATTTAATCAGAAAGCATTCTCCAAAGTCTGTGATCTAGAAGACGTTTCCACGATCATTACAGATGAGCAATTATCGGAAGAACTGATGGAGAAATATAGCGAATTGGTAGAAATCATTATTGCAGAGTAGGTGAGTATATGAAGATCGGAATAATCGCAGATGATTTGACAGGTGCGAACGCTACAGGTGTCCGTCTTGCCAAAGTGGGATTCAAGAGCGCTACGATTATTTTTGGTGCAAATGTGCCGATATCGGACAAGTTCACATCAATCTGTGTAGATACAGACAGCAGGTATGTAGATTCTGCTGTTGCGAAAGAACGTGTTCAAGATACCTTCAAGCAACTTCAACTTTGGGGAGCGGATGTAATAGCTAAGCGGATTGACAGTACGATTCGGGGCAATATTGGTTCCGAAATTGACGCATTGCTTACTAGTACAGGGGAAGAAAGCGTAGCTATTGTCGTTGCTTCTTATCCTGACTCAGGGCGAGTTACATCTGGCGGCTATCTATTAGTGAGGTGTACCAGTCCAGGAAACTGACGTGGCAAAAGATCCGATGAACCCAATTGACAAATCATTTGTGCCGGCAGTGATTGCGGAGCAGAGCCAACATGAAATCGGACATATTGGATTAGGGGATGTCTTACAAGGAAAAACTAAAATTACCGCTTCTTTGTTGGCGCAAATCAATGCGGGTAAGAGAATCATTGTAATCGATGCAGTTACGAATGAAGAGATTAGCAATATCGCGGAATCAATGGCAATGATAGAGGAACGTACGTTATTTCCTGTCGATCCAGGCCCGCTATCCGCGGCTTTTGCGCGTGTATTGACTAGACGAAGTCTGTACAAGAACAGATATATTGTCACAGTAGGGAGTGTTACCAGTCTAACCGGCCGACAATTGCGCTATTTAATGGATAAAACAAATTCTTCACCTGTTTATGTGGACGCATCGCAATTGGCAACGAAAACAAGTAAATGGGACGTTGAAGTGAAGCGTGCAACAGACGAAGGAATGAAGAAGCTGAAAGAACAGGAAGTTTTAATCATAACGACACTGTCTCCGACTTCAAAAACCCTGTCGCTGGCAGATATTGCAAAAGAAGAAATCACCACTGAAGAATTGCTTGCGAAGCGGATTACTTCAGGCCTTGCGAAAGTAACGCATTCAATCATACAAAATAGTGATCTGAAAATCGACGGTACATTTTCCAGTGGCGGTGATGTTACAGCAGCGTTATTTACGATTAGCGGTGCCGAAGCAATTCAACTTGATGAAGAGGTGATACCGTTGGCTGCATATGGTAAATTCATCGGGGGTACGTTTGATGGCATCCCGGTTGTGACAAAAGGTGGCATGGTCGGTGAAAAGCAGTCGATCTATAAATGCCTTATTTATCTACAAACAAAAAATGATGAAGGACGTGTTTAATATGACAAACGAACGTAAAATTATAGCAATTCCAATGGGTGACGCAGCAGGAATCGGACCGGAAATTACCGTGAAGTCTTTAGCAAAGCAAGAGATTTATGAAATGTGTAATCCGCTCGTTGTTGGTGATGCAGATGTTATTAAAAAAGCAATTGGTGTAACAGAAACCGATTTACACGTGAACATTGTTTCTAATCCAAAAGAAGGGAAGTATGAATTCGGAACAGTAGACGTGTTAGATCTGAACAATATTGACATTGATGCATTGGAGCCAGGAAAAGTACAGGCGCAATGTGGACAAGCTGCTTTTGAGTTCATCAAGAAATCAGTGGATCTCGCTATGGCAGATGAAGTAGCGGCAATCGCTACAACGCCAATTAATAAAGAATCATTAAAAGCAGCAAACGTTCCGTATATCGGTCACACTGAAATGCTTGAAGACTTGGGCGGAGCACCTGATCCATTAACCATGTTCCAAGTAAACGGAATGAGAATTTTCTTCTTGACACGTCACGTTTCTTTAAATGAGGCAATTTCCCAAATGACGAAAGAACGTGTTCGTGATTACCTGAGCCGTTGTGACAAAGCATTGCAGCGTCTAGGTGTGGAAGATCGTAAGTTGGCAGTCGCTGGGTTGAATCCACACAGTGGTGAAGGCGGTCTGTTCGGCATGGAAGAAGTAAATGAAATTGGACCGGGTGTCGAAGCAGCTAAAGCGGATGGCATTGATGCATACGGCCCTATTCCAGCAGATTCTGTTTTCTTCCAGGCGTTGAATGGTAAATATGATGCGGTCCTTTCCCTTTATCATGACCAAGGGCATATTGCTGCAAAAATGACAGATTTCCACCGAACCATTTCTATTACGAATGGACTTCCGTTCCTGCGTACTTCAGTTGACCACGGAACAGCATTTGATATTGCTTGGAAAAACATTGCGGCAAGCGTAAGTATGGAAGAATGTATTAAGCTAGCGGCTGAATATGCACCAAAGTTTACAAGAGAATCTCTTTAATATAAACCGTTGAAAGAGGGGGGACCCTCTTTCAACAACTTAATTTAATCAGAAATTGGGGGGGATACAGATGACACCAGAAATGCAAATGATTGTTGGACTCGTAATCGGTGTAGCTGCACTAATTTTACTTGTTTTAAAAACGAAGATCCACGCATTTTTAGCTTTGATCATTGCAGCTTCATTAACGGGTTTAATCGGCGGGATGAATCCGATTGAGGTTTCTACTACAATATCTAAAGGTTTCGGGAACACGCTTGGCTCTATCGGTATTGTTGTCGGCTTTGGGGTAATGATTGGTAGAATTTTAGAAGTGTCAGGGGCAGCAGAGCGTTTGGCTTATAGTCTTATACGTTTTGTTGGTAAACGCAAGGAAGAATGGGCGATGGCGATTGCTGGTTATATTGTCTCCATTCCTATATTCGTGGACTCGGCGTTTGTCATTTTGAACCCACTAGTGAAAGCGCTGTCAAGAAAAACAGGGAAATCTGTCATCACCCTAGGTGTTGCGCTTGCCGTCGGCTTAGTCGCAACGCATCATGCTGTACCGCCAACACCAGGACCACTTGGCGTAGCAGGTATATTCGGTGTGGATATCGGCCTGATGATAGCGTGGGGATTGTTGTTCTCAATTCCGATTATCATTTCTGGTGTGTTATACGCAAAATGGGTCGGTAAACGAATCTATCAAATCCCAACAGAAGACGGTCTCGATTTCGAAAGACCTGACGAGCCTATGGCGTATCAGGAGCTTGTGAGGTTGACTGATGAACGAAATAAGGAACTACCTTCTTTGTTTCGCTCCATGATTCCGATTTTATTACCGATTATTCTTATATTCTTGAATACAACATTCGTTGCTATGGGTTTGACGGGCGGGTGGATTGATTATCTATTATTCTTAGGTCAGCCGATTATAGCGGTAGGTTTATCTTTAGTTTCGGCAATATATTTATTGGCAGGCCACTTAAAGAGAGAAGATGCACTTGGTCGTATGGAAGAAGGAATGGTTACAGCAGGTATTATCTTACTCGTAACTGGAGCTGGTGGTGCGCTAGGACAAGTTCTTCGTGATAGTGGAGCAGGGGACTATATAGCACAGCAAGTAGCATTACTTCCTTTACCGGCAGTACTTGTACCATTCTTCATAGCTACACTTGTTCGCTTAATCCAAGGAAGCGGAACAGTTGCTATGATTACAGCAGCATCCATTTCTGCACCTATTGTTGTGAATTTGGATGTTAATATGGCTCTTGCCGCGCAAGCTGCTGCATTAGGTGCAATGATCTTCTCGTACTTCAATGATAGTATGTTTTGGGTTGTCAACCGTATGCTTGGTGTCAAGGAAGTGAAGGAACAAGTCATGGTTTGGTCAGTTCCAACCACGATTGCATGGGCAGTGTCATTAGTGTGTATTTTGATTGCTAATATGTTTGTAGGATGAGTAAAGTCAAAACAGCCAACCTTTTTTATATCGGGTGGCTGTTTTTTTATAAAAATAATGTCCATGTTAAAACTGTGGATGCTTAAATACTTATTATGATTTCTCATGCGGCATTATATTTAGTAGTGAGTAATTTACAGAACATTACATTGTTTAGGATAAGAGAAAAATGATTAATTAAGTAAAAATTATGTGTTTTTAACTCGCCAACGTCGAAAGTTTATGCTATCATAGAAAAAAGTTTCCGTATAAGGAAACTTTGGAGGAGCAAAAAAGGAGGTAGAATAAAAAGATAACTATTCATTGTTCTCGATACGATAAATATTCTATCCTTGGATCTTTAAACTTTAGTAAAATATTAGGATGTTATTTCATGAACCTGAAAATTGGTATATATGAAAAAGCTTATCTATCAAAGTGTTTGAAAACATGGGAAAAAGAGTATGTAGTGGCCGCGCAGAAATATAAACCTAGAGAAGCTACTAAGAACTATACAACCGAATATACTTTTAGGAATTCCAAAGTATAGTGTCTTACGTGTTTGTTTTTGACATAACCTTCATAATTGCTCGGTATCGGATTTTGGATGCTGTGCATTATAAAAGGACTTCTAAATTCCTAATAAAATATAGAAATTGACATAGCTGTGAAGGTAATTTACATATATATCTCCATAGTAATTATTTCATGGGACGTATTTCAGGTTGGACCAGACAGGTTATACTACGCATCGATACTGAATAATTGGCTGTGATGTTTTATGTGGCCAGTTTATCTCAGTTTTATGAGTAAACAAACGATTTCAATGTTGCCAATATTAAAACAACCCATTCGATCCCTTTTTGAATGCAGCACTAACACTTTAAAGATTTATGTTTTAAAATTTCGCTTGAAAGTTTATTTAATAGAGCTTTACTCAATTCAAGCTAATAATCAAAACAAAATATATTTATGGAGGTAAGAGACATTATGAAAGCAGAATTTACTTTTCCAACACCACCGAAGTTTGAAACATTTGAGGAAGAACGAACACATATAAAAGAAAGGTTGGCAGGAGCATTTAGATTATTTTCACGTTTTGGGTTTGATAATGGTATAGCTGGCCATATGACAGTAAGAGATCCTGAACATCCTGAATTATTTTGGGTAAATCCTTTTGGAAAACACTTCAGTCAAATGAAGGTGTCAGATTTAGTACTAGCTAACTTTAAAGGAGAAATTATCGATGGAAAGAAAGATGCTGTGGTTAATGCCGCAGGGTTAGCAATCCACTCTCAAATTCATGAGGCATTGCCACATGTACAAGCTGTAACCCATGCCCATTCTACGTACGGCACGACCTGGTCAGCGTTAGGAAGAGCATTGGATCCAATATCTCAAGATTCCTGTGTGTTTTTTAATAGACATGGTCTATATGAAGAATTCAATGGGGTAGTATTAGATTATAATGAAGGGAAAAAGTTAGGCGAGTTGCTTGAAAACCAGAAAGCGTTAATACTACAAAATCATGGACTATTAACTGTTGGTGAAACAATTGATGAAGCTGCTTGGTGGTTTATAACTATGGAGAAGTGTTGTCAGCAACAATTAATGGCAGAGGCTGTGGGAACCCCCAAAATTATATCCGATGAAGTTGCGGAAGATACAGCACAAGAATTAGGAACATCATTAGCTGGATGGTTTAGTTTTCAGCCACTGTGGGAACGAATTACAAACGAACAACCAGATTTCCTAGAGAAGTAATTTACTATCGGTGTACGATACCTAACTGATAGACTATTAATAATAAGCTTTATTCGTCAGCAACAATTAGCGCCCACCTATTTTTCAGGGGGCGCTGTTTTAGATTGAAAAAGACTACGTATATGTGTAAACAACAATGAATGTTACAGAATGCATAAAAGTAAAGTACCATTATACAGAAGAGTATTATATGGCAAATGAATCGTCGAGATCAAGTTGTTTGAAATCGTATTCACTTTTTATTACTTCATCGTAGCCTTTTTCATCGATTGAATCGCTTTATTAGCCATTTTAGAAATAACGACATCGTTCATCGGGGGATTGTATAATCCTGCTCTGACATTTAAATAATACCGGTGCATTGGATTTGATTCGGATAAAGCACGAGAACCGACAATTTCCATGGCTGTATTAACAATCGAGATAGCGGCACTTGTGACAGCGATTTTCGTTACATCTAGTGACTCTTCAAACGTTGTTTTATCCGTCGCAGCTTCATAGCGTTCGATCGTTCCGTATAATAAATGTCTTGCAGTAGACAACTCCAGCTCCATATCACCGATCTTCTGACTAATGGATGGTACTTCGGCAATGGGTTTTCCAAGTGAGACAGGCACGTAGGAAGTGGCAAATTCAAGTGCATAGTTTCTTGCTGCCGCTGCAATGCCGATATAACAAGCAGGAATATGCAGTAACCAACCTTTTGACACAGGTTCAACGGGTTTATTTTTCTTCAAGATATTTGACCTCGGCACACGCACATTGTTAAATACGACTGTATCACTCGCTGTACCTCGCATTGCTAAACTATCCCATGACTGTTCGATAGACACACCAGTAGCTGTACGGGGAATCATAATGTGCTCTACTTCTTTTTCTTCAGTCGTTGTAGAAACAAGAAAGTAATCGAGAACTGGAGAGAGTGAAGCATACGTTTTTTCGCCATTAATGAGTAAATCGTCACCGTCAGCAACTGCATTCGTTTGTGGTAAACCTCCTCGCGTCGGACTTCCAGTATTATTTTCAGTGCCAAGCGAGTTGATGAGGGCACCTTTTCGTATTTCTTCTACTAAAAATTGTCCGGCCTTTTCATTCCAGTGACGGTTTTCTGCATATTCAAGTACAATTCCATTATGCCAACCAATCGATAAACCAGTCGAGCCACTACCTTCAGAAATAGCTTCTTGCGCTAGTATATATTCATACAATCCAAAACCTTGCCCGCCATTTTCTCTCGGTAATGTTAATAGATGATAATCTATTTGTTTAAGTTCTTCTATATCTTTAAAAGGAAATGAGCCTAGCGTATCTAGCTCTGGCTCACGTGCTTTAAATGAAGGCTTTAACTTTTCGATTTGTTCTATTAACTTTCTCTGTGCTGGTGTTTTTACAAATGAATGCATGACTATCTATCCTCTCAATTCAAAATATTGTTCGTTGAGCCTTGTTAATCGGGCATTAATAAATTAGGCAAAAATAAAAACAAGTTTGGCATAAATACACCTAGTAAAATGACGCCTAAAGTTAAGCCGATAATAGGTAAAACTGCCAAGAATGCACGCGGTGTAGAGATTTCTGCAATTTGTGTTGCAATGAGTAAGCAAATTCCATAAGGTGGCGTTACCATCCCAACTGCTAACGTTAAACAAACGATGATCCCCATATGAACTGGATCTAAATTAGCAATTGCTCCCAACTTCATAAGAATTGGCAAGAAAATAATGATTGCTTCCAAAGGGCTTAAAAATGTTCCCACTACCAATAGAAAAGCCACGATCATTAAATATATACCCGAAGAGGACGTCGTTATATTCGTAATAAAATCTGCTACCAATTCAGGTGCGTGTAAATAACCGATGAGCCAGCCCATAATACCCGCAGTGGCGATTGCAAACATGGGCAAGGAATACATAATGACTGACTCCTTTAATATCCTTGGTAATTCTCTTACTTTTAAGGATTTGTAAAAAAACATGAGGATCAAGGCATAAAATACAGCGATAACGGCAGCTTCAGTCGGTGTGAAAATTCCACCTACAATTCCGCCTAAAATAATGACTGGTAATAATAACGTAGCGAAAGCTTGTTTAAAAGATGTCCGTACTTCTTTTATCGGCGCTCTCGGATAAGCAGGGTAATTATGTTTAACAGCCATATAGTATGTATAGCTCATTTGCACTAAACCAATTAAAATACCAGGTACAATACCTGCTAAAAAAAGCTTCCCGATTGAAACTTGAGCCATTGCACCGTACACTACCATCATAATACTAGGCGGAATGATGACGCCTAATGTGGAGGAAGCAGCGGTTATCGCTACTGTAAAGCCTGCATCATATTTTTCTTTTACCATTGCTGGAATTAATGTCGATCCAACGGCTGCTGTATCCGCTGCAGCTGATCCAGATAGTCCTGCCATAATCATACTAACCAATATATTGATGTGGCCCAGACCACCTCTAATATGACCGACGAGTGTTCTCGAAAAATGGATCAACCGATTTGTAATCCCCCCATCATTCATCAAACTACCTAATAGAAGGAAAAAGGGTACGGCTAGAAGTGTAAAAGAGTTAATACTCGCAAACAGGTGATTGATAACACTCGTAAATGGTAAATCAATATACACGATTGTGACCATAGAGGAAATGCCTAAAGCGAATGCGATTGGTACGCGTATGAAAATCAAACCAAAGAACACGATGAGGAGTAAAATGAGTGGATTCAATCAACATACACCTCTTTACTAGTTAATTTCAAAAACCTTTTTGTATCTGTAATAATTAATTCGATTGTAAATAACAACATCGCGACGCCAGAGACTGGAATCGTCGCAAAGAAGTAAGACAAAGTAAATGGTAATGAATTAGATGCCCGGGATAGACCGGATAGAGTAAAATTATAACCATAAACAATCATTACGTAGATGAGTGAAAGGACGATGAAGTGAGATAAAATATCGAAACCTAAATTTAATTTCAGTTTAGAAGGTGCTAAGTCGACGATAAAGTGTTTCTTATGTCGAAGTGCAATGGCTGCACCTAAAAATACAGTCCACATAAAACATAGTAACGAAAATTCATCTGCCCAAACCATCGGAATATCGAAATAATTTCTTGCAATAACCTTCACAAATACAACGATAATAAAGGTAGCTAATAATAGTACAGAAACAAAAGTTAGAATTTTTTCGACTAAGTTGTTAAATTTAAACAGCACGATAAAAACTCCTTTGATAAATACAATAATCTTGCTAATTAGTTATTCGTTTTGTCAGTTTGTAATCTAGACGATCGCACTGACAAAACAAATAATTAAATCGGTCAGTCTTTTAACTCTCTTATAATTTCTAGTAAATCAGTGGCTTCAGAGTCTTTAGCTAATTTGTCGTGTAGTGGTGTTAATATATCAATAAATGCTTGTTTATCAACTTCTGTCGTCGTTACTTTTAAACTAGGTAATTCCTCTAGTAATTGTTTATCCATTTCAATTCCACGTTCGGTACCTAATATTCCGGCCTCAATAGCTACTTTTTCAATGATTTCGTTATACTCTGCCGGTAACTTATTATAAGTTGCTTCACTCATTGAGAAGTGTGAAGCCATATAGAGGTGTTCTGTTAAACTAACGTATGGTGCTACCTCGTATAGTTTACTACCTGTATAGCCACTCAACGTACTTTCAAATGCATTAACCACACCTGTTTGAACGGCTGAGTACAATTCATTCCACGCAAGTGATGTAGGCAACGCACCTAGTGCTGACCAAATTTCACTTTCAATCGGTGAGCTTGGAATGCGCATTTTTATACCGTCTAAATCTTCTGGAGTTGCGATTTCTCCTTTATTATTCGATAAGTATCGCGTTCCACCGCCTGCTAAAGACAATAGTTTCATGTCTAAATTTCTAGTTTCATATTCTGTTTTCAAGTAATCGTATACAGGACCGTCATTACTGATCGCTTTCTCGAAGTGATCCATGTCCTCGAACAAGTAACTGATTCCAAAGACTTGATACTGAGGAACAAATGCCGCTGCATTTTGAGCGCCCCCAATGATAAAATCGACTGTCCCCATTCGTAATTCTTCTATAATAGTTTCATCGTTTCCTAACGACCCATTTGCATGAATTGAAACTTTAACATGACCGTCTGTTTGCTTCTCAACTTCTTCAGCGAAGTATTCTGCCATGTCTGCCCAAGGATGGGGTTCACTAATGACAGTCCCTAATCTTAGTTCGTAATTTTTTCCTGTTTCTATTTCATTGCCTTCAGATGCACCTTCATCATTCCCACAAGCTGCTAATACAAAAATTAGTGAAACAACGAGCATAAGCTGCATAATATACTTTTTCATCAAAATTCATCCTTTTCATTATTATTGTGGAGGACGTATCATCTACAATTCTTAACACTTTAACTCTTCCGTGTGTTCTCTTTGCACATAAATTGAAGTAAGTAAATTTTTAATCACTTCTTTTATGTCCAATTACAAGGTCATTTCAAATTAATTTATATTCATAACACCACCTTTTTTAATTAAACAAATTAGATTACTAGGTATTTAATTAAAGAAATTCTTCTAATAGTGGGAAATTAGAGTCATTTGATACACATTACCATACACATTATTAATTTAGTTGTCAATATCACGTGAAGAATAATATCTTCCCAATGATGATACATCATCTATATATGGTTCAAACAGAACAATTTGCGGCCAAGCCCATTCATTAGGGTGAGATTTTCATGCACGTCATCCCGAACAGCATCCATACTAATGCGACTGTAAAAAGATCCACTTGGTCATGTGAACCAAGCGGATCTTTTTACAGTCGCACAATACGATGGGATTTCGAAAGGTCGGTACTGATTTTTTCAGCAGTTGTTAATAACAGTGGAAGAAATTTATCATTCACCATTTCTCTGTTAATACGATTTGCATGTGAAGAAATATTGATAGCTGCAACTACTTTGCCTTCATTATTTCGAATGGGGGCAGCTAATGAACTAAGGCCTTCTTCTAGCTGTTGTTCAACAAAGGCCCATCCATCGTTCTTAATCTGTGTAAGTCTTTCGGTCAATTCTAATTTACTACTAACTGTTCTATCTGTGAATGCTGTAAAGTCTGCATCAGTAAAATAATTTTCCAGTTCAGATGGAGATAAGTTGGCGAGCAATACTTGTCCCATTGAAGTTGCATATGCAGGTAATCTTGAACCGACATCCAAAGCAATCATCATAATTCGTTTCGTAGGAATTCTGGCAACATAGACAATTTCCTTTCCGTTTAATACGGAGATAGATGTAGATTCACCAGTTTGTTCAACGAGATCTCGCATATGAGGATGTGCGATATCCCATATGTTTTTAGAGGATATATAGGCATAACCAAGAGATAATACGCGAGCGGTTAAGGAGTAATGTCCATCAGTAGATTCTGCATACCCCAAACTTTCTAGCGTGAGAAAGATTCTGCGCACAGTAGGCCTACTTAAGTTTGTAATTTTTGCAGCTTCACTTACTGTAAGTGTTTGATTTTCATTCGAAAAAGCTTGAATAATTAGTAATCCACGTTCTAATGACTGGATAAAATCTGCATCTTTAATAGAATTATTAGAATTCTTCATTGACATTCTGCCTACTTTCATGATTATATTATCTTGTACGATATCGATTGTTTATGTACGACTATCGTACAATTTAAAATGCAATTTGGCAACAGTATATTTATTAAAGGAGAATATAAAATGAAAACTATGATTAAGCAAATCCGTTCAGTAATTGTAGATGTACCGATTAAAAGACCTCATCAATTTTCAACTGAGATTGTATCAACGAAAAGTTTTGTAGTAATACAAGTAGAATTAGAAAATGGGCTTATTGGTATTGGAGAAGGAACAACGCCGGGGATTTGGTGGAACGGTGAAAGCGTGGAAACGATGCAACTTGTCATTGAGCGTTATTTAAAACCGTTGCTAATTAATCAAGATCCTAGAAATATTGAGCAATTACTACAATTATTTGACCGGCATGTACGTGCAAATCCATTTGCGAAAGCAACAGTTGAAATGGCACTTTTCGACGTAGTCGGTAAAATATATAACGCGCCTGTTCATCAACTATTGGGTGGGTTATACCAAGATGCGATTGATGTGAAATGGGCACTTGCAACAGGTGATGCGGATGATGATATAGCAGAAGCAAAAGAACTGGTTAGCAGTAAACAATACAGAGACTTCAAAATCAAAGCGGGTAAATATCAACCAGTAGATGATGCTAAGCGAGCAATTAAAATTGCCGAAGGTCTACATGGCATCTCATCAATTGGTATTGATCCAAACGGTTCATGGGATAAGTTAACAGCTGTTCGTTGGATGGAACACTTGAATGATGCAGGTGTCGATTTTTTAGAACAACCACTTTCACCACTCGATTTTGATGGTGCAGCAAAACTTGTAAGCATGAAAAAGGTACCGGTTATGGCAGATGAAAGTGTCGCAACAATCCAGGATGCGCAAAGACTTGTCCAGGAAAAAGCAGCTGATATATTCTCTCTTAAAATTCATAAATCAGGTGGTATGCGAAATACCTTAAAGATTGCTGCTATCGCAGAATCTGCGGGATTAGCTTGTTTTGGTGGTACATCTCTAGAGAGTTCGATCGGTTCAGCGGCAAGTATTCATGCATTCGGTACAATACGCAATTTATCATACGGCTGTGAATCGTTTGGACCACCATGGCTTGCCGATGATTTAGTTAAAAATCCGCTGGAATTTAAAGAAGGTAAAGTAATTATTCCTTCAGGAGCAGGTTTAGGTGTTGAGTTAGATGAAATGAAAATAGAAAAATACAGAAGAAAAAAGGAGAGAGTTACAAATGGCGTATTTTAAAGCACCACAGCTTACTTTCTTATTTGATTTAGAGTTAGTTGTAGAGAAAGCCCATTTACCTGGAACTACCCCAATTGGCACAAGACGAATTATTCGAGTAGAAGGTGGCCATTTTGACGGTAGTGACATTAAGGGAAAAGTCGTTCCAGGCGGTGATGATTGGATTACAGTTAGAGAAGACGGAACAATTATCCAAGATGTGCGCATTCTACTAGAAACAGACGATAAAGAATTAATCATGATGTCTTATCGTGGTATTCGAACAGGACCTAAAGAAGTGTTGGAACGTCTTGATCGTAACGAAGAAGTGACTGTAGACGAGTATTATTTCCGTACAAATCCAATATTTGAAACTGCCTCTAAAAAATATGATTGGATGAATAAAAGAATCTTTATCTCAACAGGTCAACGTTTACCTACAGGTGTTAAATATTCTGTTTATCAAGTGGATTAAGAGGAGGATTCAATGATGTTAAAAGAAGTTGAAATTCATGAAAACATAAAGCTTGCAGTATGTGATAATCCTAAAAAAAAGGAGACCATTATTGCGATTCATGGGCTAACGGGTAATCATAAGACATTTTATCATTATAGACGATTGCTAGAAAAAGATTATCGGTTTATTAGTTATGACTTACGCGGGAGGGGCAATAGTAGTCCCGCTGATGGACAAACTTCTCTGTTTCGACATGCTGAAGATCTAAAAGCATTCATTAAAAAGTATGAAATTGAAAAACCAATTTTAATGGGCTATTCAATGGGGGCTTACATTTGTGCTCAGGTGGCTAGTGAAATAGACGTGGCGGCATTAATTTTACTAGATGGTGCGGGAACTACTGAAGAACGTCAACGCGCATTAATCGTTCCATCGCTTAGCCGATTGGAAAAGGTATATGAATCAGAAGATGACTACGTGGAGCAAACGAAAGCCATTTATGATTCTCTCGATGTTCAGTGGGATGAGGCTGTCGAAGAAATTACACGGTATGAAGTGAAAAAAACCAAAAATGGTTATCGTCATAAATCGGAAGCAACAGCTATGGAAAAAGACTTTACTAGTTTTTATGATTTCCAACCAAGAGAAATTTTCCAAAGGGTTACATGTCCGATTTTGCTTGTCATTGCATATGGCAGGTTGGGACAGAAAGATTCACTATTTACTAAAGAAACATATAACGAAACAATAGAGACAGCGAACAGCTTAACAAGCATTGAAGTGCCGGCAAATCACTACACACTTATGTTCGAACGGCAGCCAGAGGTCGAGATGTCTATACTAGCTTTACTTGAAAATAATAAAGAGGTGAAGAGATGTATTTAGATAAGCAGTTTTCCATTGAAGAGGCCCTGAAAGAGATTAAATCTAACCATACTTTGATGGTTGGTGGATTTGGATTAGTTGGCAGTCCTCTATCCATCATTGAACATTTAACTAGACATGACATCTCTGGATTAACGGTCATTAGTAATAATGTCGGCGAAGCTGGTGAAGGTCTAGGTATTTTGCTGAGACAAGGAAAAATAAAGAAAGCGATTGGATCGTATTTTACAAGCAATCGTGATGTGGCAAAGTATTATAATGAAGGAAAACTTGAGATTGAGCTATTACCACAGGGAACATTATCTGAAGCGATTAGATCAGGAGGAGCAGGTATCGGTGGTTTTTACACGAAAACAGCTGTGGGTACTGATTTAGCAAGAGGAAAAGAAACGAAAGAAATTAATGGCGAAACCTATCTGTTACAAGAAGGGTTGAAAGCAGATGTAGCGATTATTAAAGCATGGAAAGCAGATCGATTAGGTAATTTAGTTTATTATAAAACCGCTCGAAATTTCAACCCTAATATGGCGACTGCGGCAAACTACGTTATCGCAGAAGTCGATGAAGTCGTTGAAGTAGGAGAACTGGCTCCAGATGAAATAGCTACACCGCATTTGTTTGTAGATGCGATTGTGAAAAGTGAATGGATATTAACAAAAGATGGGGTGAAGAGTATTGAGGAATAATAGGGAACTAATTGCAAAACGTGCCGCAGACGAACTTGAACCTTATTCATTTGTTAATTTAGGAATAGGAATTCCAACATTAGTTGCTAATTACATTGATGATGGATTATACACTTTACATACAGAAAATGGACTGTTAGGTGTTACATCTGTCGAGGAAGAAGATATAGATCCGCTTATAGTCAATGCTGGAAAACTTCCTGTTGGTGAAGCCCAAGGAGCTTCGTATTTCAGTAGTGCAGATTCTTTTGCGATGATTCGGGGAGGGCATATTGATGTTGCAATTCTTGGTGCTTTGCAAATTGACTCGAAGGGAAGAATCGCGAACTGGGCAATTCCAGGAAAAGATATTATTGGCGTGGGTGGTGCAATGGATTTACTTGAAGGCGCAAAAAAGATCATTATCACTACGAATCATGTGGCGAATGATGGAAGACCCAAACTTGTAGATGAATGTACTTTCCCGATCACATCCGAACGTGTAGCGGAGACAATTATTACTGACTTAGCAGTATTCAAATGGCAAGGCGAGAATTATGAACTAGTTGAGTTAATGGGAGATAGCACAATAGAAGATGTGCAAGCTAATACAACTGCGTTTTATACTATCAGTAATGAATTATTACAGGAGGGGAAGGTATGAAACGCGAAGTAGTTATAGTAGATGCGGTTCGGACGCCTATCGGTAGATATAAAGGACAATTCAAGTCTGTCCGTCCAGATGATTTAGCGGCTATTGTTATTAAAGCATTAGTCGAACGGAATCCTGAAGTTTCCCCTGAGCTTATTGATGATGTGATGATAGGCAATGCTAACGGTGCTGGAGAAGATAATCGAAATGTCGCTAGGATGTCTTTACTACTAGCTGGATTACCTGAAACAGTCAGTGGTACGACTGTAAACCGTCTATGTGGTTCCAGCTTAGATGCTGTAAGTTTAGGCGCTCGCTCTATCCTATCGGGTGAATGTGATGTTATTATTGCTGGCGGGACTGAAAGTATGACAAGGGCTCCTTTTGTCATGGGGAAGCCCGAAACGGATTATCCTCGTGGAGATATCGGTTTAGTAGATACAACGATGGGCTGGCGATTTAAAAATCCTGAACTAGACCGTATGTATGGTACGGAAACCATGCCGCAAACTGCAGAAAACGTTGCAGTGCAATGCAATATTTCACGACAAGACCAGGATGCTTTCGCTTATCGTAGTCAACAGCTGACAAAGAAAGCGATGGAGTCAGGTCGTTTTAAAGATGAAATCATTCCAGTAACGATTAAGGATCGTAAAGGTGTAGAAACAATAATAGACACGGATGAACATCCACGCGCTGATACAACAATAGAAAAATTAAGCACATTACGCCCATTATTCAATGATGGGACTGTTACGGCAGGAAATGCTAGTGGTATAAATGACGGTGCTTCAGGTGTTATGTTAATGAGTGCAGCATTGGCCAAGGAATTAAATGTAACGCCACTAGTTAAATTCGTAGGCTCAGCTACTGCTGGATTGGCTCCTTCTATGATGGGACTTGGTCCGATTAACTCGACGAAAAAAGTAATGAAAAAATATGATCTATCTGCCTCTGACTTTGATTTGGTGGAGATTAATGAAGCGTTCGCCTCCCAATCGTTGGAATGTGTGAAACAGCTTGACTTAGACATTGAAAAAGTAAATGTAAATGGTGGTGCGATTGCATTAGGTCATCCACTTGGTGCTAGTGGAACGCGTATTTTAACTACACTTATTTATGAGATGAAAAAAAGAGAGGCGAAGCTAGGGTTGGCTTCTATGTGTATCGGTGTAGGTCAAGGAATTTCCGTTGTAGTTGAAAATGTCAAATGATTGGTGAAAAATGGTGATGTATTAAAATAATACATCATCATTTTTTCTTAATGATAAAAGAGGGTTTTTTATAGAATCTGTTGAAAGCGATTACAAACGGTGTTTTTCTGTATTAATAAGTAGTGTATAAAATCTTTATGGAAATTAAAAAGTTATGAAGTGAGGGAAATATATTGATGAAAGCTAATAGCTTGCTGTTGCAAAACTTAATTGATATTAATCCGCGTACAGGAATCATTAAACTTCACGACAAAAGAATGGGGTTAATTTCTGTAGAGGCATTGGGAATATTACGTAGTGACTTAATAAATACGCTAGGTAAAGAACGTGCAAAAGGTTTTTTGATGCGCTACGGCTGGGCTTGCGGCAAACGGGCTGCTGAATCTATTAAAGAAAAATATGAATGGGAATCCTTGAAGGAACTAATACTGTCAGGAACAGTCATGCATACATTAGAGGGAATTGTAACTGTAGAGCCTGATATATTAGAAGTTAACGAAGATCATTTATATATTACAGGATATTGGAAAAATTCATTTGAATTTACGAATCACATTGCTGAAAATGAAATAGGAAACGAAGCCATTTGCTGGACATTAATTGGTTATGCGAGTGGATATTTGACAAGTGCATTTGGTCAAGAAGTAGTCGCGTATGAGAAACATTGTCGGGGCAAAGGAGACGCAGAATGTTATTTTGTTGCTGAAACCGTAGCCCATTGTGATGAAGCGTATCTAACAGACTTACGCTATTATCAAAGCGAGTCTATGCAGTCTGTAATAGATGATATGTATTCTGAAATTGAACAACTAAATGAAAATATTATTGAGTCTGAGAAAGTTCAAAATCAGTTGACAGAGTTATTCTTGGAAGATAAAGATATTAACGAAATAACGTATGCGATTGGTAATATACTTGATCGCAGTATTGTAATTGACCATTTCAATGAAGTGTACTCTTCTTATTTTGTAAGTAATGAAGAGCAATTAGCATATATGAATTTGAAAGCTAGTGGGGTCATTATAAACCAACAAAATGGTTTGTTTTTTGAATCTTTTTTAATAAAAAACAACAAAGTTGTTCTTGGAAATCTAACGGTCATTGGAAAAAAGAAATTGAATCAAAGAGAACAGATGATTATTAAACGTACTTTAATGGTTTTTACAATTCAAATGTATCATCAACGTAAAATAACAGAATCACTCTGGAGTAAAAAAGAAGACTTTTTTGATGAAATGATTACTAATGAAATTACAGATGAGAATACTTTAAATAGACAAGCTGCAAGTTTTGGGTTTGATATTAATAGGCCGCATCGTATTGTCACGCTTAAAGTCATTCCAAAAGGCATGAAAGATAGAGTGGTACGCGTTTTAATGAATAAATATCCTACACTAGATTTTTTTGTGAAATATAATTATATCGTTATTATAGCTACCCAAGTTAGAAGTCAAGATGCTGAAGATTTTTGTGTTAGTTTAATAAATGAAATCAAGAATAATATACCTGATGTTATTGTGCACATTGGTTCTGGACGTTTGGTAGATTCCATTTATCAGTTAAAGGAAAGTTATATCGATGCCAAGCGGATATGTGATTTTGTCCAGTTAACGTATCCTGTAAGTAGTAGACAAGCAACCTACAAGGACCTTGAGGGAATTATGATGTTCTTAAAAGGTACGGATCATGAGGAACTTCTAAAGTTTTATATGAATACAATTGGAACCCTAGTTGAATATGATGAATGTAACTCAGGCAGCCTTCTCATAACATTAAAATCTTATTTGGATAATAACGGTAATCTTCAACAAACAGCTGATGATTTACATTTATCAATCGCAGGTCTACGTTATCGCATTGAAAAGATTGAGTCACTAAGTGATATAGATTTGAAAACAGGATCTGGTCGATTTAATGGACAATTGGCTACAAGAATATACTTTGGATTAAAAGTAATGGGAAATTAAAAAATTTAAGAAGCTGGGACAAAACTCAATAAAAGAAACAACCGCGTAAAACCAAGTTAAAAGAACCTTGGTTTTACGCGGTTTTAATTTTGCTTCTTTTTTAATTTCAATAGATTTTCTATTTATGTCCTAGCCTCTTTATTTTATACACTTTAATATACTCGCTGTTTAGAAGGTTAATCTATGCACTCCCGCAAAAACTGCTAGTGGTTAATCATTTGTCACTATTTATTTACAGTTACATACATTTAAAACTAGGTGTAATATTCAGATTAGTAAGCGGTTACATTAAAAGGAGGAGTATTGATGACAGTAAAACAAGCAGTTAGACTACCGATGACAGGTGAAGAATACCTTGAAAGTTTAAGAGACAATCGTGAAATTTGGCTACATGGTGAGAAAGTAAAAGATGTAACGACTCATCCAGGTTTCCGAAATAGTGCTCGCTCTATCGCTCGCCTTTATGATGCATTACATGATCCGAAATATAAAGATATATTAACAAGAGAAACTGATACAGGGAATGGTGGGTATACACAACGTTTCTTCGTACCAGACAAAACTCCTGAAGATTTGTTTAAAACGCGTGATGCGATTGCAGAATGGGCTAAAATGTCGTACGGCCAGATGGGACGCTCACCGGATTATAAAGCATCGTTCTTAGCGACATTGGGTGCAAATCCAGAATACTACGGAGAATATGCTGATAATGCTAGAAGGTGGTACAAAGAAGTTCAAGAGAAGAACTGGTTCTTCAACCATGCGATTATTAATCCCCCTGTTGACCGGGATAAGCCAATTGATGAAGTGAAAGATGTCTTTATTCATGCGGTAGGTGAAACGGAAGAAGGAATTTTAGTAAGTGGTGCGAAGATGGTTGCAACAGGGTCTGCGCTTACAAACTATAACTTCGTTGCTCACTACGGTGCATTAGCAATTCCTAGCGAAGAATATGCGCTTGTTTTCGTTGCTGATATGAATACACCAGGTATTAAACTAGTCTGTCGAGCATCTTATGAAATGAACGCAGCTGTCACAGGAAGTCCTTTTGACTATCCACTTAGTAGCCGTTTCGATGAAAATGATTCCGTCCTAGTTTTTGAGAACGCTCTCATACCATGGGAGAATGTATTAGTTTACAAAGATATTGAAAAAGCGAATACATTTTTTGCTGAGAGTGGGTTCCTCCACCGTTTAACTTTCCACGGTGTAACAAGATTCGCTGTTAAATTAGACTTCATTTCTGGTCTACTCATTAAGGCGTTACGTGGGAATGGAACGGATTCATTCCGCGGTGTTCAAGCCCAAATCGGTGAAGTCATTGCATATCGTAACATGTTTTGGGCAATGAGTGATGCCATGGCATTGAATCCTGAAAAAGGAGCTAACAATACTGTTTTACCCAATCTAGAATATGGGTTGGCATATCGAGTATTCATGTCTGACGGTTGGTCACATGTGAAAAATATTGTAGAGAAAGTTGTTGCGGGAAGTTTAATTGTACAGCCATCTAGTGCTGCTGATTTCAAGAATACTGAACTGCGTCCTATTATTGATAAATTATACCGTGGATCAAATGGTATAGAGGCTGAAGAGAAAATCAAAGTGATTAAGTTACTTTGGGATGCAATTGGAACTGAATATGGTGGTCGTCACGAGTTGTATGAAAGAAATTATTCTGGTAACAACGAAAATATTCGATTGGAAAACTTAGTAACAGCGAAAGCTAGTGGCCGAGCGCAGAAATTTGAAGACTTTGTACAAGAGTGTATGGATGATTACGATTTAGATGGTTGGGTCAATCCAACGTGGGTTAATAACGATGATGTACATGTATATGGAAAAAAGTAAGTCTTTTGAAAACATGAAACGTAAAAAGGGAGGAATTTATAATGGTAAAACAACTATCAAAGAAAAATGAACGTGTAGAAGAGGTATTTAATTTATTCATATCGCATGTACAAAACTTTTTAAAAGAAGCAAACTTAAATCATGAAGAGTATACAAACTTTGTGGATTGGGCAGATCGTTTAGGGCGTGCTGGAGAATTACCACTTTATGCAGACGTATTCTTAGAAAGTCACGTATTAAGAGCGATGTATACAGATAAGCCTGGAACTCAGCCTTCGCTATTAGGACCCTATTTCGTGGAAGGAACGCCTCTCATCGAAGCTAAGCCAGGACAACCGCTTGTATTGACCCAACGACCTAATGAAGCTGGAGATGTCATGTACTTTAGTGGAAATGTTAGTAATACAAATGGTGAACCACTTGAGAAAGTTAGAGTAGAAATGTGGCAAAACGATGCTTCTGGTAAGTATTCATCATTTGATTCGGATGCACCAAAGTATAATTTTAGAGGACATTTTTACACGGATGAAAATGGAGATTTTGAAGTTAAAACCATAGTGCCTCTTCCGTATTCAATTCCGACTGATGGACCGACAGGAGAGTTTTTAGACTATACGGATCAACATCCAATGAGACCTGCACACTTACATTTAATGTTTGAAGCAGAAGGTCATGAAACACTAATTACCCAAGTGTTTTTCGAAGGCGATGAATGGTTGGAAACAGATGTAGCAGACGGCGTTCGCTTAGACTTAATGACAAAGCTCGAAGAAAAAGATGGACATAAAGTCTCCTCTCTGGACTTTGTCATGCGCACTATATAAGTGAAATTCAAGAGCAGAAGGGTTTTATTCTTCTCTCTTTATACAACTGAGAAAGTGAGGCGACTATTATGATTTGTTTTAAAAACAATCAATTAGAATTGAATCAATCTATTGTGACGATTGGTGCATTTGACGGGATTCATAGAGGACATCAAGCTTTAATTAGTCAAGCTAAGGCACAAGCGGATTATTATGATGTACCACTAGTTGTGTACACATTTGATCCCCCACCTAAAGTTTATTTTCAAAATCAATCCATGCTGACTTCACTACCTGAAAAGAAAAAGTTTCTTGAAGAGTTAGGTGTCTCCTATACCGTTTTCGCTTCGTTTGATCAGGTATACGCGTCAAAAAGTGTGCGAGATTTTATCGATGAATTAAGTAAAATAAATCCAAAAGAAATATGGGTTGGTCCTGGCTTTCACTTTGGAAGTGGGAAAAGCGGTTCGATTAAAGATTTAACTAAACATTTTAATGCATTTCAACATCCTGTAGTTACGTGTTCTAAAGGTGAGGTTATTTCGTCAACACGAATCCGTGAGCTTTTCAGACAACAAAAAACAGAACAAGCTTATTATTTATTGGGTAGGAAGCCATACGCTTTAACTAACGCACAATAAAATTATCATAGGGGGTATATAAATGGATGTTAAAGAATTTAGAAACTGCATGGGGAAATTTGCAACTGGCGTAACCGTTGTGACGTGTAAAACAGAAAATGGATCTCATGGCTTAACAGCGAACTCATTTACTTCTGTCTCACTAGATCCGCCTCTTGTATTGGTGTCAGTAGACCGTAAAACAAAAGCATTTGAACATATGAAAAATAACGCGTTTACCGTTAATATTTTAAACTCTTCTCAAGAGGATGTCGCAATGCATTTTGCAGGACGACCGAAAGAAGTTGCCCCTTTTAACTGGATTGAAGGCGAACATGCTCCTCGTCTTGAAGAGTCACTTGCTTATATTGAATGCAAACCGTGGCAAGAATATGATGGCGGCGATCATGTGTTGTTTGTGGGAGAAGTACAGAATTTCGTAAGTAATGAAGGGGATGCCTTAACTTATTTCGCTGGCAAGTTTGGAAAACTATCAAAAGAGCTAATAAAAATTTAACCATAGCTAATTCGAAATTGCTTATGCTGAAGTACGACCTTTCAGTGTAAGCAATTTTTCGTGTGATAAAAGTGAATCAGCTGCAAGTCGAATTAACAAAATCTATAGATAATAAATATTTAGTTACTGTATTCAATGAAAAACTCAACACTAAAGGGTCTGAATAATGGATATAGTTAGACCTATTCGTGTATTGATTTTGTTTTTCAGTTAGAATAAGATGTAATTGTAGATTAAATATTCTAACTTCTCTAAAGACTTATTACTTGTAATGAATATTTTTAGGAAATAGTCAATTGAAGAAGTTAGACTGAATAATAATTAGGGGGAATTTAATCATGCAAAAAGAAGCGATTAAAAAGAATGAACGTGTAGTGGAGGTTTTTGACTTATTTATAAAGCATATCCAAAGCTTTTTGGAAGAAGCGAAACTAAATCACGAAGAATATACAAATTTCGTGAACTGGGCTGATAGGTTAGGACGTACAGGTGAACTTCCACTTTTTGCAGACGTGTTCCTAGAAACACACCTATTGCGTTCGATGTATACAGAGATGCCTGGAACCCAACCTTCACTTCTAGGGCCATACTTTATTGAAGGATCTCCACTGTTAGAAGCGGTAGCTGGCGAGCCGCTTGTTTTGACACAACGTCCTGATGAAGCAGGAGAAGTCTTGTACTTTAAGGGGAATGTAAGTAGTGTTGACGGTCATGCACTTGGTAATATAAAAGTTGAAATGTGGCAAAATGATGCAGATGCAACTTATTCAGCATTTGACTCAGTAGCCCCTAGATATAACCTAAGAGGTCACTTCTATACAGACGAGAACGGTGATTTTGAAGTAAAGACGATTCTACCAACTCCTTATCCAATTCCAACAAGTGGTCCAACAGGGGAATTTTTAGAGTACACAGACAAACAACCAATGCGTCCTGCACACCTTCATTTAATGTTTAAAGCGGATGGGCACGAAACGCTTATTACACAAGTCTTCCCAGATGATGATAAATGGCTTGAAAATGACGTAGCAGATGGCGTGCGCTTAGATCTTCTTACAAATTTTGAGAAAAAAGGCAACCATTACGAAGCTTCATTGGACTTTGTTATGCGTAAAGAGCAATAGGTCTGTATAGTTGAAGGGGAGCAAAAGAGTATGAAATAGTTTTGATTTTTTCATACTTTAACCTTCTACCAGCATACTTTACGCTGAGAATTCTAAGAGGGTCAACTACTTAAATTGAAAACACTATTTAAAAGATATTAGTCGATTGTGTTATGAAATTATAAACCAAGCATTGGAAATTCTTAATTGTCATTTGAAAGCGCTGTCATGCGGCAATGTAGACATACATCAAAGTATAATTACAACCAAGCTTTGTACACAGTTAAAGATAACGATAAAGTAGAAAAAGTATAAGCTTTCAATATACATTATTGACATTTTATGAAAAGAATTCAATGATGGATAAATTTGCATGGGATGAACAGTTTCTTCCCATGCAAACTACCTTTCGCGGTTAGTAAATTAAAGGAGGGTCAAATATGTATGCAATAGAAATGAGTGTATTCCCTTCGCAAGAACAAATGGAAGATCTCTTTCATTTGCCAGATAGGAGGTTTTTTGACTGGTGTGCAAAAAGATATTCTATTAACCGGGGGATATTTAATGTGATTGATAGTTGGCTCTTTGAATATGGAATGAAAGATATCGTTTCACGACGTCGGGCAATGGATAACTATTTACGCTATTTGCTTACACAAGGATTTTACAATGAAAAAAAACTTTTTTTACAATTTGGTAAAAAAGGCGTAAAGGATAGTCTCTCCAATTTTGCTGAACGACATTTACCTGAAAGACTTTGTGAGGATGATTAATTTGAAGCTTAAAGCTAGTGAACTTACTCTTAATGATTTACTAACTATCTCGACAAAGCTGGGTGAAGGTCTTCAGGATTTGAACTTTGGATTAACGAGTATGGACGGCTGGGCAGTACTTCGCGCAGACTTAATCAATGCGTTGGGAATCCAGAGGGCTAAAAGATTTATATTGAGATATGCTTATCGATCTGGAATGCATGAAGCACGTATATTGAAAGAAAAAATTAAGTGGGAAAATGATTTGGAATGGCTGATTGCAGGTTCTAAGATGCATGATTTAACAGGACGATCTCTATCCTATCCTGATAAGTTCAATGTAGACATAGAGAAAGGCCAATTCAATGTTTGTGGATACTGGATTGATTCCTCGGAAGTCAAACAACATTTAGAACATTTTCCGATGCATGTAGAACCCATTTGTTATTTCTTAATTGGCTATGCAAGTGGTTATACAAGTGAGTGTTTAGGAAAGAGAATTATTTTTAAAGAAGTAAAATGTAAGGGCAAGGGAGATGACCACTGCAGCTATATTGGGAAAACAGTAGAAGAATGGGGAGATGAAATCTCTGAAGAACTTCTATACTACGAAGACGAAGATATGTCAGGTGAACTTGATCAAATGTATCGAAAAGTAGAACGTCAGAAAGAAAGACTCGAAACGGGTTACTCGTTAAGCCGTAATTTAACAAAGGTAATGCTTCAGGGAGGCGGATTCACAGAATTTGCTGAGATTCTCGGAAAGAGTTTACATTGCCCAGTTTTGATCGAAAATATGAATTATGAAGTTCTTGGAAAAAACGGTGATAATCCTGGTATGGAAAAGAATATGTCAGCGAGGAATTTCTGGGATGAGAGTAATGAAAGCATTCCTGAGTTCGTTGAAACGGAACTCAAAGATAAAACATTTAAATTATTGACTACGCCAATCATACTTGAAAATAAGATTTATGGATTTATTACAATTGCATTAAACAAAAAAAGTGATAATTATCACATAGATTTACTAGAACGGGTAGCAGTTGTGGTTGCTTTGTATATGCAAAACCAACGGGTTGCAATTGAAACAGAACAACGACTCAAAGGGGAACTACTTGAGCAATTATTAAATGGAAAAAGTACAGATGTTGGGGATGTTTTTAATAGGTTTTCTTACCTTGGTTATGACCTTAAACAACCCCATTACATCATTTACATTGAAATAAATGATCGAATGATAAATGAAGAAGATAATTTGAATTATGACTATTTAAGAATTAGGCGGCAGCTAACAAACTTGTTTCAAAATGAGAATAAGTATACGTCGAATGTGCCTGTCCTAACCAAATTGAATACTGTGCAGACAATTGTTCCACAACAATTTTTGGAAAATGAAAAAGTGACTATACAAGAATTTGGTGAGCGGTTATTAAAAAACATCGATGTCCAAGAAAAACAAATTTGCATTGGCATAAGTGACAAAACAGAAAAGATTACTGATTTTAATAATCGAGCTAAAGAAGCCAAGAAAGCTGTCGAATTAGCAAAATTTCGGTCAAGAGATTCAGGAGTTATTTTATCAAGTGAATTAGGTAATTTAACATTATTTTTAAATGCTAGAGAACCAAAGGAATTGGAACTCTTTGCCACATTGAAATTAAAAGAAATCATTGAATACGATAACAAAAAGAATTCTGAGCTATTAGAAACGCTGTTTTATTACTCACAAAATGAGTTTAATTTGCATAAAACTGCACGTGAAATGTCAATTTCGATTAGTGGAATGCGATACAGAATATTGAGAATAGAGGAATTACTTTCTGTAGAACTCTCAAATTCCAATAGCCGCTTTGAGATTCAAATGGCACTACAAATTTTCCTGTTACTTGGAAAGATAAAGGTTTTTTAAATTAGAGGAGGAATTAATATGGATTCAAGAGAATTTCGAAATACACTTGGGAATTTTGCAACAGGTGTCACAGTAATAACTACAACTACTGATAAAGGTGAAAAAATTGGGCTAACAGCGAATGCATTTTCGTCGGTATCATTAGATCCACCTTTAGTATTGGTTTGTATTGATAAAAAGTCTAGCAGTTTGCAAACATTAAAAAAAGATATTCCTTTTGCCATTAACATACTACAAAAAGAACAGGAAGAAGAATGCTGGAGATTTGCAAAAAGAGCTGATGACAAATTCGTTGGTGCATCGTATACATTATCGGAAGATAGAGTTCCCTTACTAAATGGCAATCTAGCTACAATTGAGTGTAATGTAGCGGAAGTTATTGAAGGCGGAGATCATTATATTGTGACAGGTTACGTGAAAAATGCTTCCTATGATGCTACAGCTGAGCCATTGCTCTTTTTCCGCGGAAAAATTGAACAGATTATGCAAGCAGAATTGGCATAAGAAAAAATAGTAAGTAGGGAGGGCATATTCATATGTTAACACCAGAAGATAACCAGTTACTAACTCAAACAGATGCAGGAACACCGATGGGTGACGTGTTTCGGAGATATTGGATACCAGCACTTCAAACAGAGGAGCTGGTAAGTGACGGCAAGCCACAACGCGT
>NZ_PDZE01000016.1:0-70846 GCF_002743415.1 Sporosarcina sp. P3 | reverse complement strand
TGTAAACCATCCACTTTTCCACTTCCTATTCCTCTCTTTCTATAGACTAGCTTCAGTATATAGAAAGTAGATTTATATTGGAAAACTGTTGATTCTTATTTGTTGAAAGCTGTTGAATCTAGTTTAACGTTTACAGTTTCTTAATAATTACTTATAAAAAACATAGAAGATCGTTAATTCTTAAAGAAATTCCTTGTTGTTCCATATAATTATGTATATAAACGTATACGATAAAATACAATAAACAAATGTTTCGGAAATTAAACGGTGTTTAAATTTCAAACGCTGTTCAAAAAAAGCTTGCAAAAAATGAAATCACTGTTAATATATGAATATATTCAATTTTCAGATAAGTATAAAGGAGGTAGAGTATGGAGGCGACATTTATAACTGAGGAACATGAAATGTTTAGGGAATCATTAAAACGTATGCTAGATAAGGAGGCATATCCCTACTACGATAAATGGGAAAAAGAAAAAAAGATACCTAGGGAATTTTGGTTAAAGCTTGGAGAGAGTGGATTCTTATTACCATGGGCAGATGAAAAGTATGGTGGGTTAGAACTTGATTTCTCTTACTCTGCAATTTTAACAGAGGAATTGGAGAAAGTTGGCGTGGGTTTAGCTAGTGGTGTTTGTCTTCACTCCGATATTGTAAGTCCGTATATTCATTCACATGGTACGGAAGAACAAAAACAAAAATGGCTCCCGAAAAGTGTGACTGGCGAATTTATATCTGCTGTTGCTATGACAGAACCAGGTGCAGGGTCGGATCTAGCAGGAATTCGTACGACTGCACGTAAAGAAGGGGATTTCTACATATTAAATGGTGAAAAAACATTCATTACAAATGGACTGAATGCGGACTATGTCATTGTCGTTTGCAAAACAGATACGAAGGCAGAACCAGCCTACCGTGGCATTTCTTTACTCGTCGTTGAAAAAGGAACGCAAGGTTTTAAACGAGGTAAAAGTCTGGATAAAATTGGCATGCATTCCAGCGATACATGCGAACTTATATTTGAAGACGCGAAAGTACCCATTGAAAACCTTTTAGGAGAAGAAGGAAAAGGTTTTTATTATTTGATGGAACAACTTCAACAAGAGCGTTTAGTTGTAGCACTTCAAGTGCAAGTTGAAGCCGAAGAAATGTTGGAAATTACTATTGATTATGTAAAAGAGAGAAAAGCATTCGGCAGTAGGATTGCAGATTTTCAAAACACACAATTTAAATTAGCAGAAATGGCCACTGAAATAGATTTAGGACGTACTTATATAAACTCATTAATAAGTAAGCATATTCGAGGTGATGATATCGTAAAGGAAGTATCTATGGCGAAATGGTGGATTAGTGAAATGGCAAAAAGAGTCGCTTCTGAATGTCTACAACTTCACGGTGGGTACGGCTATATTGAAGAATATGAAATTGCACGCAGATATAGAGATATTGCGGTTACATCCATTTACGCAGGAACTACTGAAATCATGAAAGGTATAATAGCTAAAAAAATTTTAACGGAGGAGTGAGAGATATGAACTTCTCTGAGAGAAAGTTGTTGGCTAAGAAAGATCAAATCGTCTCGACTGCAATTTCTGTTATCAAACGAAGAGGTTATGAAGGTGCGACCATGGAAGAAATTGCAGCTGAACTATTAATGACGAAAGGATCTTTGTATTATTATTTTAAAAGCAAAGGTGAATTAATGTACCATTGTTATAATTTCGTGCTGTCCCAAGCTACTGAGGCACTAGAGGTCGAGTTACAAAGAGGAGGAACTGCTGAAGAAATATTGCGAAATATGATCGCGAAGCATATTGATTATGCTATTGATGAAAAAGAAACATTTAATTTAATAATAGAGCCAAAGCGAACTTTTGACCAAGAACAGTTAGAACCTGTATTACAGCTCAGAAAATACTATGCAGGATTATTCGACGAAATCATTACAATAGGCATAGAATCTCAAGAATTTCATGTAAAAGAACCGCTCATCGCACGGATGATGATCCTCGGCGCCATGAACTGGATTCAGCAATGGTACCAAACGAACGGAAGAATGGATAAAGCACAATTACAGGAAACGTTTAGTGAATACATTTTAAAAATTTTAAAATAAAGGGGAATAAAAATTATGTTTATGCCCGACGTATTAGCAAGTCATGCTAAAAACCACCCTGATAAAGTATATACAATATTTAACGAACGTGAACTGACATACGGTGAATTTTATGAGAAAGCAAAACGTATTGCAGCTTATTTTCAATTACATGAATATAAAAAAGAGGATATTATTGCGCTTTACTCTTTGAATTCTGATACATTCTTAATTTGCTATTTTGGTCTGCAATTAGGCGGTTTTTCGGTCATGCCGATAAATACAAAATTAGCATCTACTGAAGTAGAATACATTTTTAATAACTCGGAAGCGAAATCTCTTATCTATGATGTGCGCATTGAAGAAGTTATTAAAGATACAAAGCATACTTTTCAAGATAAGCTCAGCATTGGAGGTGAGGATACGTTAACCAAAATTATGGAAGATGAATCTTTAATGTTTAGACCAACTCAGATAATGGAAGATGACACCAGTGTAGTCATGTACACATCTGGCACAACGGGTAAACCGAAGGGAGTTATGTTGACACATAAAAATATACTTGCAGCGGGACAAATTTGGTCGGAATCAATGGAAATCACCGAAATGGATAGAATGCTTGTATCCACACCGTTATTCCACTGTGCTGCAACGCACGTATTTGTTGTGCCTATCACATACAAAGGTGGAACAATTATTATCGAAGAAGGGTTTTCAACAAGTACTACAATTAAACTTTTAAAAGATGCAAAACCTACCATGTTTTTTGGTGTTCCAGCAATGTTTACAATTATTTTAAACTTACCTACTATTAAAAACCTTGAATTTCCTACCTTACGGCTATTTTGTTATGGCGCAGCCCCTATGCATTACGAAATTTTGAAAAAGCTCAAAGAAACGTTCCCTAAAGTAAAGGTGCAAAATCTATACGGGCAAACAGAAAATGCCCCAGCAGCATCATCTTTGAAAGATCATCAGGCACTTGGAAAAATTGGTTCAGTAGGGGAACCACTACCACGAACGGAAATACGCGTGGTAGATGAAAGTGGTCATTCACTGCCGACTGGCCATGTAGGTGAAATAGTTGTTAAAGGACCACAAGTGATGAAGGGTTACTTGAAAAATATAGAAGCGACAAATCGTGCTATTCGAGACGGATGGTTATTTTCAGGTGATTTAGGAAGGTTTGACGAAGACGGATTACTTTACATCGTTGATCGCAAAAGTGACATGCTGATTCGTGGTGGAGAAAATGTCTACCCCGTAGAGATTGAGGAAGTGTTGTATCAAATACCAGAAATTTTGGAGGCAGCGGTAGTAGGTGTTCCACATGAAGTGTACGGAGAAGTTCCATGTGCTTATGCAGTATTAAGAGAAGGTCAGTCAATTACAAACGAAAAAATTATTGAATATTGTAGTACACAACTTGCTAAATACAAAGTTCCTATGGAAGTATTTCTTATAGATGAATTACCACGTAATGCTTCCGGAAAAGTCCTAAAGCACACATTTCTATCTAATAAGGTTGTGAAGTGATGAAGCAAGTACTGTATGAAGTAAATGAAGGGATCGCTTATATTACACTAAATCGACCTGAAAAGTTAAACACGTTATCTAATGAGCTCATTGCAGGATTACATGAAGCGTTAGATCACGCTGATTTCGACAAAGAAGTAAAAGTAGTTGTTTTATTAGGTATGGGTAGGGTGTTTAGTGCAGGCGGAGACTTAGAAATGATGCAGGCGTTTAAAGACGTAAATGAAATATATAGTTGGATGAATGAAGTAACAAAATTAACGAAAAGAGTACGAAACTTGACCAAACATGTTGTTGCTGCCGTACACGGGCACGCTGCAGGTGCTGGGTTCAGTATTGCGCTTGCAGCAGACTATATAGTCGCTGACGAAAATGCTAAATTTATTTTAAGTTTCTCAAAAGTAGGACTTGTACCAGATATGGGCTTATATCAACTGCTACTTGAAAGACTTCCGATAAATATAGTAAAGGAATGGGTTAGTTTTGCACCCACATTATCAGCTCATGAATTAAAGGAAAAAGATATTATAAATAAAGTTACAACCGGTCCGATTAAACAGCAAGCAACAGACTTTATTAAGCCATTAATAGAAGCGAGTCCACTTAGTTTAGAGTATTCGAAGCGTATACTGAATGAGTTAAAAAATCCAGCTTTGGATGAGAGTATTTTATTAGAAAACATGTATCAAACGATGTTGCTATGTTCAATCGACCATCAAGAAGGCATCAAAGCATTTTATGAAAAACGAAAGCCTGAGTTTATAGGAAAATAAATTAAAAAGGGGCATACGTATGAATAAAAAGAAATGGGTATTCGCTCTGTTTGCTGCGCTATTTTTACTCAGTGCTTGTAGTGAGGATTCACAACAAGAAAGAGAAACGGAGTCAAACAAAAATATGAGTTCAGGTGAAACTAAAAAGTTACGAGCATCTTCGGGTGTACCAGATGGTCACTTTTGGCATCGTGGATTTTTTGAACCATTAACTACAGCGGTTTCCGAGGGTTCTGATGGGGAAGTAGAATTTGAATTATTTACAAGTGGAGAGTTGGTTGGGCTTGGCGGTGAATTGGATGCACTAAATTCAGGCTCAATTGATGTGGCATTAACATTAATGCCGCCATATGATCCAAAACGTTTCCCATACACGGAAGTGGTAATGCTTCCATTACTAGACTCAGATTCAATTATTGCTTCTCAAGCTATGGCGAATATGATGAAAAATGATCGTGAAATAATGAATGGAAAAACCTACTATGAACTTGAATTTGAGGATAAAGGATTAGTTGCATTTGCGAATACGGCAACAGAGCCTTACCTTCTATCAACTACTAAACAAAAATTTGATTCAGTAAAAGACTTTAAAAGTGCACTTCGTGTACGTACTGCATCAAGAGTACATGAAATTTTAGCGAAAGATTTAGGTATTACAGGACAGTCAATGCCGATAACTGATTCCTATGATGCGTTAAGTCGAAATGCTTTAGATGGAATTATGTACAATGCTCCTGATTGGATAGTGTTTGGATTCGATGAGCTTATTAAACATACGATTACAGGCGCTAATCTAGGGCATTTCGTAGGGCATACCGCTATGAAAAAAGAAACTTGGGATTCATTAACAGATGAAACTCAAAAACTATTTGAAGATAAAGCTAATGAATTTATTCATTCGGGTGCTGCTCTAACCGCTAGTGAAACAGAAGAAAACGTTAAGTCAAATATTAAAAAAGGTGGAGAACTTACTCATTTTGATGAATTGAATCCCGAAGTGCAAGATCATCTTAAAAAATCAATTGTAAACTCCTGGATGTCCTGGATTGATAATCTAGAAGAGCAAAATCTCGCCGGTAAAGAAATGGCGATACTCTGGAGAGATATGCTTCTTGAGGCAGGCGCAGTATTACCGCAAGAGATATTGGATATTAAATAAAATTACAAGGGAGCCATTGTGCTCCTTTTTTTAAAAGTTAAGGGGGGATTAATCATAGAGAATCTTATAATCATTGTTGCTCTTACACTTTTTCTTTATTTTTTAATTGTTGGCCAATATATTAGCTCTTTAATGTTTGCAATCGGTATTTTTGGAATTTATCTAATTGGTGGAGTTGACTTACTAAATGGGTTTTTAAGAGGAGAACCATTTGCGAGAACAGCGAGCTATGCTTTAACTACTATCCCTCTTTACATATTGATGGCTCAGTTTATTATGCAAGCGGGAATAGTTAAAGATCTATACAGCTTAATGTATTCTCTGTCTAAAGGAAGACCAGGCCCACTTGGCGTAATGACTATTATATTAGGTGGGTTATTAGGCGGAGTATCTGGTTCTGGGACAGCAACGTCTGCTGCTTTGGGTCAAATTGCTGTACCTGAATTACAAAAGAGAGGCTACCCTCCTCATCTCGCTGGAACAATTGCGGCTGCTTCTGGTTCGCTCTCTGCAATCATTCCTCCAAGTGTAATTTTGATTTTGTATGGTGTTGTTGCTCAAATATCAATTGGTAAATTATTTACGGCAGCACTGATTCCAGGACTTTTGTTGATGCTCAGCTTTTCACTAGTTACAATAGTTTATTTGAAAATTAATCGTGACCAACTAAGAATGGCTTCAAAAGAATTTATTAGTGATAATATACCTGTTTCTCGTTATATTATCGTCACTGTAATGGGTGCATTGATGGTTATTTCAATCTTTGGTGGAATATACATGGGTGTATTCTCTCCCACTGAAGCAGGCGCGATTGGTGCCTTTATTGGACTGATAATGGCTACGTTGTTAGGAAAAGTAACTTTAGAGTTTTTTAAAAGGTCTATGATTGAAACGAGTAAAATTACGGTCATGGCTATGTTCATCGTAATTGGTGCCTCGATTTTCGGTCGCTTCATTTCACTATCATTAGTTCCTCGTAAAGTCATTGATTTACTCGGACCCTTATTAGATAGTCCGACGCTTGTTATTTTGATTATCATGGTATTCTATTTCTTCTTGTTTATGTTCATCGAAGGTGTAGCTGTTATCTTAATGACTGTACCCATTATTACACCTATCTTAAGTTCAATTGATACGGATCCACTCTGGTTTGGAATTATGCTTACAGTTGTTTGCACTATTGGAATGATTACCCCTCCTGTGGGTATGAGTGTTTATGTAGTCGGTAGTATATCAGGAATTCCGATTGAAAGACTGTTCAAAACGTCGACAGTCTTTGCCATTATTGCTTCAATCATTGTAATAGGTTTATTGATAATATTCCCAGAGCTAGTTACTTGGTTACCAAGTCAGATGAAATAGTGGAGGTGGGTTTATGCAAGTTCTTGAGATGATAAATCAAGTTACGCGTGATGTTGGAAAATATATAAGTGGTTTTGCAATACTTGCGATGATGATTGTAATTGTAATTGATGTTTTTATGCGAAATGTATTTGGAATTCCAATTGCCGGAACATATGAATTCGTTCAGTATTTTCTTATGCCCCTTTCTATTTTTCCAGCTTTGAGTTTTGTTTATTGGGTCGGCGTATTACCAAGCTTAACCGAGCTTATTTCTAAATCACCTATATGGTTTAAAAACTTCAACAAGTATCTCATTTTATGCGTCGATACAGGTGTTTTTGGGCTATTAACTTATTACAGTTTCCTATTCGCAATGAGTGGAATGGCAGATCAAATGGCAGTCCCAATAGCAAGAAGTTTAATACCTGTTTGGCCAGTATATTTTTTAGTGCCAATTGCTTTTTTATTCGTTTTATTAGAAGTGCTAACACGTTTTATTAGAAAGACAAAAGAAAAGGAAGGGGATATTGGTTTATGAATAATGCATATATTATAGATGGCGCACGGACTGCTTTCACAGGATTTGGAGGTTCTTTTGCAAAAGTGGATGCAACAACTCTCGGAACAGTAACTGCGATCGAAGCATTAAAGCGATCTAAGGTGAGACCTGAACAAGTAAATCATGTGGTTTATGGAAATGTGATTCATACAGGAAAGAATGCCTCTTATCTTTCGAGGCATATCGGTCTAAACGCAGGTATACCTGAAGAAGTTCCTGCACTCACATTGAATCGCTTGTGTGGCTCCGGTATGCAAGCAGTTGTGACAGCAGCGCAAATGATTTTACTCGAAGAGGCAAATATTGTTTTAGCGGGAGGCGCTGAAAATATGTCGCAATCACCTTATTCCAGTTTCGAACAAAGATTCAGTGGAATGAAATTAGGCAACCTTCAATTTGATGACATGCTTCAAGCGACATTGATAGATCAATACACTGGAAGTGGAATGGGTTTAACGGCCGAAAGATTAGCGGATCAATATACAATTTCCAGAAAAGAACAAGATGCTTTTGCAATTGAATCAAATCAACGGGCGATGAAAGCTGTTGCAAATGGTTTTTTTGCACAAGAGATTGTAGCAGTTGAAGTGGATACGCGAACAGATGTTGAAGTTGTCGATAAAGACCAACATATTAAAGTTGATATAAATGCAGAAGTCATGGCAAAGCTCCGTCCGGCTTTTAAAGAGGAAGGTACAGTTACCGCTGGAAATGCTTCAGGGATTAATGATGGTGCTGCATCCTTGGTGGTTGCTAGTGAACAAGCAGTAAAAGAAAATAAATTAGAACCGATTGCGCGTATTGTCTCTTGGGGCATCGTAGGTGTAGATCCTACAGTTATGGGTATCGGACCAGTACCAGCTATTAAACAAGCTCTTGAACGCGCAAAATTAACAATAGAAGACATGGATATAATTGAGATCAATGAGGCATTTGCAGCTCAATACCTAGCAGTTGAAAAAGAATTGGGTTTAGATCGCTCCAAAACTAATGTAAATGGTGGAGCAATTGCGCTTGGACACCCAGTCGGAGTAAGTGGAGCGAGAATACTACTCTCTGCAGCATATGAACTAAAGCGTCGTAATGCGAAATATGCAGTCGCAAGTTTATGTATTGGCGGTGGCCAAGGAATAGCAGTTGTCATCGCTAATGATTAGATTATCTGTAAAAGTGCAACGAGGTTAAGCTGTAACGACTGTAACCAAGCCTGAAACAATGAAGGAAAGTATAGGTTCATTATTTAGGGAATATAAAGAGGGAGTTGCTAACCTTGTACGAAACAATTAAAACAAATTTACAAGATGGGATTTTGATTTTGACTTTAAATCGACCAGAAGTCATGAACGCTTATACACAGAAAATGAATAAGGAATTGCTTCATTTTTATAAAGCAGTTAATAATAACGATGATGTTCGAGTTATTATCGTAACAGGAAGTGGTCGAGCATTTTGTGCGGGAATGGATTTGAATGAAGGATTTAGTACGGAAAAGTCCGTTGAAGATTTTCGCGATCTTGGTGGGCAGGTAAGTATGCAGGTGTATGAAGTAAATAAGCCTATCATTGCTGCTATAAACGGTTCCGCTATAGGCATTGGAATGACAATGACGTTGCCAATGGATATTAGGATAGTAAAAAAGAATGCTAAAATCGGTTTCGTATTCGGGCGTAGAGGGATCGGTCCAGAAGCAGGTTCAGGATGGTTTCTTCCAAAAGTAGTGGGTATTGGGAAAGCTCTTGAATGGACATTAACTGGACGCTACATAGCTACGAATGAAGCATTGCAAGCAGGTCTCGTTCAATACGAGGAAGAAGAACCGCTAGCAAAAGCCTTTGAGATTGCTCGTGATATTGTAGAAAATACAGCAGCAACATCAAATGTATTTACCCGACAATTATTGTGGGGAATGCTAGGACAAGAACATCCATATAATTCTCATTTAGAGGAGTCGAAATTTTTACATTGGGCAAGTCGAAATGAAGATGTAATCGAGGGTATACAATCCTTTATAGAAAAGAGACCCGCAGAATTTCCTTTGAAAGCATCAGACCTACCCGAAATTTTCAAACAAAAAAGGAGGATGTATTAATGAAGATTTCTGTAGTTGGCGCAGGCACAATGGGGAATGGAATTGCTCAAATGGCTGCCGAAGCAGGTTTTCAGGTGACATTATTCGATAAAAGTTTAGATGGACTTACTAGCGGAATTAAAAGAATTGAGAAGACACTTAAACGCAATGTAGAAAAAGGGAAATATGATTTGTCACTCTCCAGTGCAATAAGAAGTCGAATTTTTATAACGAGTAATATAGACGATCTTAAAGGCAGTGATGTTGTTATTGAAGCAATTATTGAGCAAATTGAACCTAAAAAAAGGCTGTTTGCTGAATTAAATAAGATATGTGGTCCTACTACAATTTTTGTGACAAACACTTCAGGGTTGAGCATCACTGAGATGGCTAAAGCCTCTGGTCGTGCTGAACAAGTAGTAGGTATGCATTTTTTTAATCCCGTTCCCGTGATGCAATTGGTAGAAATTATCAGAGGTGTGCAAACCAATGACTCCACGTTTGCAATAGCACATCAACTCGCCGAGCAATTTAACAAAATAGCAATTACAGTAAAAGAAGCGCCACTGTTTGCTGTGAATCGAATTCTCACTCCTATGATTAATGAAGCTGTTTTCGTTCTTTCTGAAGGATTAGCTACCGCTGAAGATATTGATAAGGGTCTCCGACTAGGAGCTGGTCATCCAATCGGTCCGCTCGCATTGGCAGATTTAATAGGACTAGATACTATGCTCTTTGTTACAGAAACACTTTATTATGAAACGAATGATTCTAAATATCGTCCAGCCCCTTTGTTGAGGAAATATGTACGAGCAGGTTTACTTGGACGAAAAACAGGAGAAGGTTTTTTCAAGTATTAACTTCTTATTAAGAAGTTGAAAAAGTAAACAAAACCCCGCCAACCGAGATCAATATCTCAGCCAACGGGGTTTCTTTGCTATTAACGAGAGTAGAATTCAACGATCAATGCTTCGTTGATTTCAGCAGCTAATTCGCCACGCTCTGGAAGGCGTACGAATGTACCTTTTTTCGTATCTTTGTCGAAAGTTACGAAGTCTGGAACGAAGTTGTTCACTTCTAGTGCTTCTTCGATAGCAGTCAAGTTTTGGGATCTCTCACGAAGAGAGATTTCAGAACCTGGCTTTACAGCGAATGAAGGGATGTCTACGCGCTTGCCGTCTACCATGATGTGGCCGTGGTTGACTAGCTGACGAGCTGCACGACGAGTGCGTGCAAGACCCATGCGGTATACAACGCTATCTAGGCGAGCTTCAAGAAGGATCATGAAGTTTTCACCGTGGATACCTTGCATTTTACCAGCTTTGTTGAAAAGTGTGCGGAATTGACGTTCGTTTACTCCGTACATAAAGCGTAGTTTTTGTTTTTCTTGTAATTGCATTCCGTATTCGGAAAGTTTTTTACGTTGGTTTGGACCGTGTTGTCCTGGTGCGTATGGACGCTTTTCAATTTCTTTACCAGTGCCTGTTAGTGAAATACCTAAACGGCGTGACACTTTCCAAGATGGACCTGTATATCGAGCCATGAGAGACTCCTCCTCTGTTGGTTTTATTTTGTTGTAAAATAAGACCAGATATGTTCAATCCATCTGCCATTCTATAATCTTGCAACTTCGCCCCTGCAGCCTCGAGGTTACGTGGTGCACCTTTAAAAAGGAATAGACTGGACAAAATAGAACACATAACTGCTGCAACTATTTTACACAAAGAATAGCATACCAATGTATTGCCTATTGGTCAAGCATTTCATTTTTAGAAATTCAAGTCGAGTAATTCGCTATCGTTTTCAAATAGACAGAAGTTTAGGGTCTTTCGTTTTTAAAACAATCCATGTACACTGTAATAAAGCGCTTTCAATAAGACGTGAATAAGCTATCACAAGGAGGAATCAGCATGAAGAATAAAAATTGGCATAAAGAGACGGCAATGATTCATGAAGGCTACGACGACAAAGATCATCAAGGAAGTCTGGCAGTACCGCTCTATCAAACTTCAACCTATGTATTTGATTCGGCTGAACAAGGCGAGCGGCGTTTTGCGGGTGAAGAAGCAGGGAATATTTATTCTCGTTTAGGAAATCCGACGGTCGCTGTGTTGGAAGAGCGTATTGCGAAAATGGAAGAGGGCGCAGCGGGTCTGGCATTTGCTTCCGGTATGGCGGCCGTTAGTGCAGTGCTTGTTCATTTGACGAAAGCAAATGATCATGTGATTTGCTCGCGAGGGATTTACGGTTGTACGTTCGGACTCTTAAAAATATTAGAAGAAAAGTATCATATCACGCATGATTTAATTTCTATGAAAACGGAACAAGAGATAGAGAAAGCTGTGAAGCCTGAGACTACTTGTATATATGTAGAGTCGCCAATCAATCCGACGATGGAGTTAGTGGATCTCGAGGCAGTAGTTAATGTAGCGAAGCGCCATAACTTGAAAGTGGTGGTAGATAATACATTCTGTTCACCTTACATTCAAACCCCGTTGACGTTCGGCGTCGACTATGTACTTCATAGTGCGACGAAATATATTAATGGGCACGGTGATGTGATCGCAGGATTGCTAGTAGGTAAAGATGCAGACGAGATGGCGAAGCTTCGCGGAACCGTGCAAAAAGATTTCGGTGGAATTATTTCGCCATTCGACGCCTGGCTGTTGTTACGCGGTATTAAAACGTTACCTGTTCGTATGGAACGACATTCAGCCAATGCCAAAATTCTTTTTGATTATTTACAGAAGCATCCGAAAGTAGAGGAAGTATTCTATCCGTTTGACGATCAGCATCCGCAGTATGAGATTGCGAAGAAGCAGATGAAATTGGGTGGGGGCTTGATTTCCTTTACGATCAAAGGTGGAAAAGAAGAGGCGCAGAAGTTGTTGAATCATTTATCGCTCGTCAAGTTGGCGGTGAGTTTGGGCGATGCGGAGACGCTTATGCAGCATCCTGCGACGATGACACACTCTGCTGTGCCGAAAGAAGATCGTGAGAAGATGGGTGTGTCGGATACATTGCTACGCTTGTCTGTAGGTCTGGAGCATATGGATGATGTCATGGAAGATTTGGAACAAGCATTTGAAGCGTTGTAAATTGAAAAAAGCGAGCGTCCCCGTATCGGGGAGCTCGCTTTTTGTATAGGATTATAAATGTTACGTTTGACAACGATTATATGTGTTGATTTGAATAGCATGTAGATTCTGATTGGACCTCTTGTGCCGCGGTCGTTGTTCTACTGGTTGTTTCCCTTAAGCAACGCAAACCCTACCTACTTTTGCGTCCTTGCGACCCTATAGTCGCGCCAGTGATGAATAAGTGTTCCGAATAAACATCTGCAGAACGCCATTTTTTATGTCAGATCTGTTTTCAATCCCAATCAGTAACTATACATGAATTCTAGAAGTTTGTCAAGAAGGTTTTATACTATCGGCGTCGCAAAGTTTACAAACTATTGAATAGGGAATTAGTAAATTAGAGCCTGTTGTCTACAGGAAATTTTTTATTGGAGGGATTAGGATGAACGTAGAGATTGTAAACGAATTTCCTCACGAGTTTTTGAAGGAGCAAGCGGAGACATGTATCTCCATTTATCAACCGACCCACCGGTATCGACCTGAAAATCAACAAGACCCGATCAGATTTAAAAATTTATTACAACAAGTGCATGAAGAGTTGTCTAAAAAATATGCAGCGAATGAAGTGAAGAGTCTACTAGCTCCACTTGAGAAACTAGAGGGCGAGCGTCCTTTCTGGGCACATGCAGGAGATGGACTGGCATTGTTTGCGACAAAGGATCGCATCATAGCCTATCGTCTGCAACGTCCTGTACCTGAATTGGCGATTGTGTCAGATAGTTTCCATATTAAACCGCTTATTCGCGTATTCCAATCTGCCGATCGCTATCATCTACTCGGCGTCAATAGACAAGAGTTTAAACTTTTTGAAGGGAATCGCTATGGTATAGAAGAAGTAGAGATCCCTGAAGAATTGGCGAAAACGAAAGACGAGGCGATTGGTGCACAAGTGACGGAGCCCTACTTGGGTGCGGGTAACGCAAGTGGAGCCGCTGGAACTGCGATGATGCATGGACATGGTGGCAAAAAAGATGAAATTGACATCGACATTGAGCGGTATTTCCGATACGTAGATCGAACGGTTGCAGAAAATTACTCAAAACCGACGGGTCTTCCTTTATACTTAGTTACACTTTCGGAATACCAGACGCAGTTCAAAGAGTTAAGTCATAATCCACACTTGCAAGCCGAGGGAATTAAGTCCGACTTTGAAGCCCTTAGCCTGGAGCAATTACGTAAAATGGCTTGGGAACTAGTAGAGCCCACGTACTTACAGAAAACAAAAGACTTAGTGGAGAATTTTGAAAATGCTAAAGCGAGCGATCAAGGTTCTGAAAATATCGCAGAAATTGCTAAAGCAGCAAGTGAAGATCGTATTAGACGACTTGTATTGGAAGATGGCTATCTGTATCGGGGTAAAGTTAATCTAGATACAGGGGAAATTCAAACGAATAATCTGGAAGAGTCTGAAGTGGACGACGTACTGGATGACTTAGCAGAAACCGTCTTTAAAACGGGAGGAGAAGTAGTCGTTCTTCCGAAAGAACGGATGCCTGTTGAAACGGGGGCAGCTGCAATCTTTAGATGGTAAGAAAAAATCCGGCCAAAAGAACTCTTTTGGCCGGATTTTACTATCACTTTTCTTGTTCAAGTATTTCTTTAGCGGCAGTCAATGCGGTTTGGACGCGTGGAAATCCAACATACGGAATGAGTTGCATGATGCTCTCTACGATTTCCGTTTTTGTTAAACCGACTGTTAATGCGCGCTTTACATGCGTTTGAATTTGTGTAGTCGCTCCTTGTGTGACAAGTGAAGCGAGCGTCACCAGTTGTCTTTGTTTACTGTCGAGTCCTGGTCGTGAATAAATCTCCCCATACGCAAACTCTACTATGTACTTCCGTAAATCAGGTGCCAATTCTTTTAATGCATCGGCTGTCATCATGCGTTCGGCTTCTTCTTCACTCACATATTCCTTGATTTTCTCTAATCCTGCTTTAATACGTTCTGTTGACAATGAAATAGCCCCCTATTTTCTAACTGCAATATAAAGAAAGTATAGCATATTCTGATTATGGTTTTGATTTTCTGTTTAGAAATTATGTAGTTATTATCAGTTTAAAACATCATGGTGGTTCAAAGGATGTGAAAATCATCATTTTTGTTTAAGAAATGCGAAGAGTAGGTATAGATGAGTAGGTCAAAAAAACATGTATATATGGAGGTAATGGAAAATGGATAAGTATTTCCTAGAGAATGCAGTAGAAGCTAAAAAGAAAATTGAAGAATTGGTAACACAAGGTTACACGCATGATGAGATGTATGTTTTCGCACATAGTGAAGATCGTGAGGACAAGATTTCAGATGCACTGGATTCAGAGCAAGTAGGTATGGCAGAAATGGGCTTCCTCAATACAATGAAGAATATGTTCACATCTCGTGGCGATACATTGCGCGCGCAGATGGAGTCCATCGGTCTTTCAAAAGCAGAAGCTGAAGAAGGCGAAAGCGAACTAGATAAAGGTCGACTATTACTAGTCGCGAAAAAATAAGACAGTAAAAAACCGGTCAGAGGATTCCATTCCTTTGACCGGTTTGATTTTTGTATACATAACGGGCAGAACGCATCCCTGTTGACATGTACATCCTGAGCGGTATATCTATCATGTATTTTTTTCATTGGCTATTGCTTCGTAATACGCATCCACCGGTATAAACAATCCGACCTTACCATGCGTCTCTTCATCTAATGTAGCGAACACGATGCCAATGACTTTCCCTTTTTCATTAATGACAGGACTCCCGCTATTCCCTCTATAAACAGGTGCTTGTATCATGACGACAGGAATGTCCCAATCAGCCAGCTGTTTGTAGTCAATCGTATGACCTTTATTGGCTATTCCTGAAAAGCTCAAAGGATTTCCGATAAATGTAATGGGCTCATGGTCATAAAAAGTCGTTTCTTCCGCTAACGTTAGATAGGGGAGATTCGTTCCGTTCACTTCAAGTAGTGCCAGGTCGATGTCTGGAAACACTTTCGTGACATCTGCGGTGAATCGTTCGCCTTCAGGGAAAGAGACGATCATGGAATCATTGCCTTCGACTACATGATAATTCGTAATAATGGTACCTTGTTCAGTAATGGAAAAACCTGTACCTTTCGTATGTTCTGTAGCTACGACAACTACCGCTTCTTTATACTCTGCTATTTGTGGATCTGAAGATAACTCTGACGAGGCTTTTAGAAACTCTAATGCTGGAATGGAGTATATCTGAAAGACGATGGCGAACGTGCTGAGTGCTAAAGTAGTTGCCATGATCCAAAACATCCACTTAGGGAAAGGGCGATAGGTGCGTCGGACATTTTTTTCAGCAGCTGCTTTCTCTAATGCTTCACGTTGTGCTTCGAGTACAAGATCTTGCAGCTCATCATCATCCAAATCTTCTTGATACGGATCTTTGCTATCCACTAGTCCCACCTCTTTCTCGTACATAGTTTACCAGATAATGAATGCAAAGGAAGTGAATCGAGTTTAGTGGTAAGATACTAGTAGTGTATAAATGAATCGCTCGCAAAATTTGTAAGAATACAATACGAAAATATGAATAACTGTGTGCAAATATCTGAAGATGTGATAAAAAGTTCGTTGTTTTTTAAAAAAGATGTGAATAGAAGACGAAAATGCTTTATTCATGTTACGATATACTATAATATCTATAGTAGTCACTTTATGCGCGAAGTGTGGGATAGGGGGATCATAGTGAGATGATATACGTCATCATTCCATTAGTTATCATCATTGTTTTAACGGTGATGGCATTTCTGTCTAGGCGAAAGCATATACAAGAAATCAGTGAAATGGAACAAGAAAAATTACAAATTCAAAACGAACCAATATTCGAAGAAATGACGAAAGTGAAGCAGTTGAATATGACTGGCGAAACAGAAGAAATGTTCGAGAGATGGCGCAATAATTGGACAGAAGTAGTAGATGATCGCCTTCATAATGTAGACTTGCTTTTACTGGATGCTGAAGGGCAAGTGGATCGTTTCCGTTTTAAGAAAGCAACGGAAACAGAAAAACAAATCCGCGAAATCTTGAACGAATGTGAAAAAGAGATGCGAACGATCTTGCAGGAACTAAACGAACTGATTGGCAGCGAAGAACGAAATCGGTTTGAAATTGAAACGGTAAAAGAACACCACCGTGCCGCGCGCAAAAAGATCTTAGCTCATCAGTACGCATTTGGACCGGCAGTAGAGCCCTTAGAAAAAGAGTGGGAATCCTTCAATCCAAGATTTGAAGAATATGACGCACTTATCGAAAATGGTAACTACTTACAAGCGCGTGAAATTGTCATTGTATTAGGAGCAAAAGAAGAACGCTTTTCGTTTTTACTTGATGAGATCCCTGCGTTACTTAATGAGTTGCAAACGAAAATCCCTGCAGCTTTGCGAGAATTGCGTAAAGGAATCATCGAAATGGAAGGTCAGGAGTACTACTTAGGACACTTGAAAATGCCTTCGCGTTTCGACAAAATCGAACAACAAATTGCGGATCTTCGACAATTATTAGCGCGTTTGGATATTGAAGAAGTAGCAGCGGAAGTGAATGAAATTCATGACGAAATCGAATCGTTCTACGACGTATTAGAAGAGGAAGTTAGTTCCCGTCATTACGTAGATGAGCATTTGGATCAAATGTTGGATCTGTTTGAAGAACTTCAATATGCGATTCCAGATACGATTGAAGAAGTGAAATTCGTTCAACAAAGCTACCGTCTAGATGAAAATGAAGTCATTATTCCACAAATGGCATTGCAAAAGTTGAACGCACTGGCGAAACGAATTGAAATATTCATTGAACGTCAAGATGCGAAAAACTTAGCCTACTCCGCTCAACAAATTGAGTTGCAAGAGCTAGTGGAAGAATTGGATACGATCTCTGAAGCACATTCGAAGTTCAGTAACCGTATCAAAAATCTTCGAATCGACGAAAATCTTGTGCGCTCTCGTATTGTGACGCTTTCGCAGCAACTGCAAATTGCGGATCGTAATTTACACCGTGCCAATATCCCAGGTATCCCTGATGATATGGAAGTACAGCTTGAAGAAGCCGATGAACAACTATTCATCGTGAAACAAAGTTTGGAAGAAGTACCACTTAACATGGCATTGGTTGAATCGTATGTTCAAAAAGCAGATACGGTAGTCACGGATGTTTGTGCGAAAGCCGAAGACATGATTGAAAATGCATTGCTTGTAGAACGAATCATCCAATACGGTAACCGTTACCGTGCGTCTCATCCGGAAGTTCACGAGAAATTGTTGAAAGCTGAAGAGTCCTTCATGCAATGCCGCTACTTAAGAGCATTGGAAGAAGCAGGTACTGCAGTTGAAGAAGTGGAACCAGGAGCTTTGAAAAAGATCCAAAGTATGATTCAAGTGAAAGCATAATTATATTCCGACAAAGCCACCGGTTTTCCGGTGGCTTTGTTTCGCTCATTCATATAGAAAAGGAGAATTCACTTATGTATTTTGACCATAGCGCCACGACCAAGCCAGACGAGAGAGTTCTTCGCACTTTTGTAGACGCTTCTGAATCGTATTTTGCGAATCCTGCATCGTTGCATGCAGAAGGAAAACGTACAGAAAAATTATTGGAACGTGCGCGAACACAAATACTTGGAACCATTGGACTGGGACTGACAGAAGGAATTTTCACTTCAGGCGGCACAGAATCCAATAATCTTGCCATACTAGGTTATGTCTACGCCAATCAACATAAAGGTCGTCATTTACTCACAACCAGCATCGAACATCCTTCTGTCTTGAATGTTTTTCGGGAATTAGAAAAGCAGCACTTCACGGTAGATTATTTAACAGTAGATGAAGAAGGAAGAATTTCATTGGACGAACTGCAAGCGAAGTTGCAAAAAGATACGATTTTAGTTAGTATCATGCATGTTAACAATGAAATAGGGACGATTCAGCCGATTGAGGAATGTGCGAAAATCATTCATTCTTCTTCACGTGCGATGTTCCATTCGGATTGTGTGCAAAGCTTTGGAAAGTTACCGCTTACTGATTGTACGGATGGTCCGGATCTCGTATCGTTATCTGCTCATAAAATTTATGGAATTAAAAATAGTGGGTTTTTAGCTTTTCGTAAAAATATCCGACTGCAGCCCATTGTCTTTGGTGGCGGTCAAGAACATAAATTGCGCAGTGGAACGGTATCGGTACCACATGCAGCCGCACTTGCGAAGGCGGCTCGTTTACTTGTAGAAGAAGTGGATATGCAACAATTTCAACAATGGCGAAATGATTTGGTGGAGTTCTTCTCAGAAATAGGTGAATGCAAAGTATTGGCACCGAACGCGAGTGCACCGCATATACTATCCGTCGCATTTGCACATATTACAGGGGAGATTGCGATTAACTTCCTACAACAACAAGGATTGATCGTCTCGACTTCTAGTGCATGTTCATCGAAGAATTCGGATGTAAGTCATGTAATTGAAGCGATTCATGTACCTCGCGAGTTCGAAAAAGGTGTGATCAGAATTAGCTTAGGTAAAGATCAAACAATAGAAGAAATTGAACAATTGAAAGTAGCGGTTCGTCAATTAGTCGAGCTGATTAGAAAAGGAGTGGGGAAATGAACTGGAATACCATTTTAATTCGATATGGTGAGTTGTCACTTAAAGGGAAAAATAAAAGTAAATTTATTCGTAAACTGAAAGCGAATATAAAGGCCGCTTTGTCCGATTTAGGAACAGTGACCATGCGTGCAGAACGTGACCGGATGTTCATTTATACAGAAAAACCTGAAGAACTAGATCGTGCAATTGAAATATTGCCGTCGATTTTTGGAATTCAATCATTCAGTCCCATTGTAATTTGCGAACCTACATTAGAAGACATAAAAGACACTTCATTAAAAGTCCTTGGCAAAACGGAAACGGCTGGCAAGACATTTAAAGTAGACGTCAAACGTGCTGACAAACGTTTCCCGCTCAATACAGGAGAATTGCAACAAGAATTAGGTGGTCATGTATTGAGAGTGTTCCCTGAATTAGTCGTTCAGATGAAAAAACCTGAAATTTTATTATATGTAGAAATCCAGCGTGAAGCAGCTTACATCTCTTCGCACACATATAAAGGTGCAGGTGGTATGCCGGTTGGCTCCAATGGACATTCGTTGTTGTTATTGTCTGGAGGAATCGACAGCCCAGTAGCAGGGTATATGATGATGAAGCGCGGCGTGTCATTTGATGCGATTCACTTTGCTAGCCCGCCGTTTACAAGCGATTTGGCAAAAGAGAAAGTAGAAGACATCGTCAGACAGCTAACGAAATTCGGGGCAGTCATTCGCTTGCATGTAATTCCGTTTACCGAACTGCAACAAACGATCGTTAAACAAGTTCCAAGCAACTTGTCCATGACGACTACGAGAAGAATGATGATGAAAGTTGCCGAACAAGTACGAAAAGACACGAACTCGCTTGGCTTAATTACTGGCGATAGCCTTGGACAAGTAGCAAGTCAGACACTTGAGAGTTTAACGGCTATTAATGAAGTGACGAATACACCGATCTTGCGCCCGCTGATCGCAATGGACAAATTAGAAATCATTGAGATCGCTCAAAAAATCGGGACGTACGATATTTCCATCCGTCCATACGACGATTGCTGTACCGTATTCACACCACCAAGCAATAAAACGAAGCCACAAATTGAAAAAGTCGCGTACTACGAAAGCTTCCAGGAGTTTGACGACATGGTAGCAGAAGTCGCGAGTCAGCGTGTAACGACGATTCCGAGCAAACAAACAGAAGAGGAATTCGAAGACTTGTTATAAGAAAAAATTACCTATCACCTTCCTTGCATGATATTTTGAAAAGTGACCATTCTATTGTCACAAGGAGGTGAACGACATGCCAAACAGCAACAGCAACAACTCAAACCAATTGTTAGTTCCAGGAGTACAACAGGCTCTTGACCAGATGAAAGAAGAAATTGCTTCTGAATTTGGAGTACAACTTGGACCAGACGCTACATCGCGTGCCAACGGATCCGTCGGCGGAGAAATTACAAAGCGACTAGTACGTCAGGCTCAATCACAAATGAACGGTTATAATCAGTAAATCGTAAGACATGGGATGCCTCCGAAGCCACAGTGCTTTTGGGGCATCTTTTTTGTATGGATTTTTAGTGTAAGGTAAAAGTTCAAGCGTTAAATGGAATAGAATGTATAAGGTCATAGTGAGTTCGGTGCGATTGAAGCGGAAGCTGGGGCGCCCACAGGAACGTGTCCCCTCCAAAATGCAAATTCCTCATCCCAATAGCCAACCTCTTCGCTAACTCCTCTAAGCTTACCGGAAAACACGTCATACTATACATTTCTGAACAGTATAATGGAAAAAAGTATATAAAATTTTGAAATTTTATCATTCTGTTTGTATACTTGTAGTAGTACATAAAAGGAGGAATGGAAATGAACCGAGAAGAACTACTTGCGCCGGCTCGCTACAATATTGTTTCGGAATTCGAAAAGTATGCAACGGGTGATGGCAGAAAAGCATTAATTTATGTAGATGCACAAAATCAAGAACAACAAGTAACGTACGACGAACTGATCCAGGCAGCTAATCGTACAGCGAACGTGCTGACATCGACCGGCTTGAAAAAAGGTGATGTTGTGCTTGTGATGGTACCGCGCATGATCGAAGCGTATGTGACCTACATTGCGGCACTAAAGGCAGGACTTGTTGTCATCCCTAGTTCTGAAATGCTACGTTCCTCCGAAATTGAATATCGAATTGAACACAGTAATGCCAAAGCGATTATCGCATTTGATGCGTTCACCGATCAACTTGAACATGTGGAAAATGTAGACAAAGTCACTGTTTATATTATCGGAGAAGCAAAAGAAGGGGAAATATCCCTGACTGCTCAAGAAAAAAGTGCATCTTCTGAGTTTACCGCTTGCGATACGGCTAGTGATGATATGGCGTTTCTATCGTATACGTCGGGTACGACTGGCAAGCCAAAAGGTGTAGTCCATACACATGGCTGGGGATACGCACACTTGCGGACAACTGCTCCGAACTGGTTAGGTATTGAAGAGCATGATACGGTGTGGGCTACAGCGGCACCAGGATGGCAGAAGTGGATTTGGACACCGTTCTTATCTGTTCTAGGAAGTGGTGCGGTAGGCTTTGTCTACAGCGGCAAATTCAACGTGGACAAATACTTACAGTTTCTGGACGAATACCAAATCAATGTCCTATGTTGTACACCGACTGAATACCGATTTATCGCAAAAGCGGAGAATTTAGGGGAGTTTTCATTAGCATCTCTGAAAAGTGCAGTCTCAGCTGGAGAGCCTTTAAATCGTGAAGTCATTGATATTTTCGAAAGACAGTTCTCCCTTTCTGTTCGTGATGGATATGGACAAACAGAAAACACGTTGTTGGTCGGTACGATGATCGGGATGGAGGCGCGTCCTGGATCAATGGGGAAACCGACACCTGGTAATATCGTCGATGTTATTACGGATGAAGGCACACCGGCAGGCGCGGGTGAAGTGGGAGATATTGCCGTTCATAAATCCACGCCAGCGCTATTCCGCGAGTATTTAAATGACCCTGAACGTACGAAAATGCAATTTAGAGGGGATTATTATATTACCGGTGACCGTGCCAAAAAAGATGAAGAAGGCTATTTCTGGTTTGAAGGTCGCGGCGATGACATCATCGTAAGTTCTGGTTATACGATCGGACCTTTCGAAGTGGAAGATGCGTTGATCAAGCACCCAGCAGTTCGTGAATGCGCAGTCGTCGCAAGTCCAGATCCTGAACGTGGAAATGTTGTGAAGGCATTTGTCGTTTTACGTGATGATTCGACGGAATCGACTGAGAAACTCGTACAAGAGTTACAGAATCATGTCAAAGAATTGACGGCACCTTATAAGTATCCTCGTAAGATTGAGTTTTTAGAAGAGTTGCCTAAAACTTCATCAGGTAAAATTATGCGCATTGAATTGCGCAATAAAGAACAAAATCAAAGATGATGTGGTAGTAGGGCGATAAAAAGGACTGTCAAGAGTCGTTTTGTACCGACATTTGACAGTCCTTTTCGCATGAATTCAGAAAAACGTACGTTGAACTTTTTCGAAGAATGAGTTATCGGAAAGTTTTGCGGTGCGAATGACTTTATTGCTTAGTCGGGCTTCTACTTTTTCTACTTGTTTGATGCCGAGTGCTTCATTATCCGCTGCAATAGATGGGAATTCATTGCCTTCTGGTTGGATATTGAGCGTCAAGGTTCGTCCATTACTTAGGATGAACGACGTGCCGAGTGTACGGTATCGATTATTATTAACCGACGCGAGCTCTGTCACTTGGAAAGAAGGTAGTCGTGGATCGATTACAGCGCCTTTAACGGATTTATTATACGCTGTACTACCTGTTGGCGTGGAGATGATCATACCGTCGCCAAGAAACGTTTCGAACAATAAATCATCGATGTAAATATTCATGACGAATGTGCGGATGATGGTTGAACGTATGCTGAATTCATTTAGACATAAGAATGGATGTTGCTGGTTGATCTTCACTTCGAGCAGTGGATAATGACGCTCTTCAATTGTAGTTTGTCGTAACGTTTCTGTTAGGCGACTAATATCATCGTATTGGAAATCGCAATATACACCGTGTGCCCCTTTTATAGATGCTCCGAGATATAGAACATCCTGACGGAAACCCGTTTTACGAACAGCTTGAAGGAATGTCCCATCACTGCCGATACTAATGACCACATTGGCTTCGGTATGATTATCTGTTAGTTTGAAGCCTTCTTTTTTAAGACGTTGTGCAATAAAATGTTTTTTGTGGGCAGTGTCTTCGTCTAAACGGCTGAAGAGAAAAATAGTATGTAGAGAATTCATTTGAATCGTCTCCTTTTTCAGTTAATAGAATAAGTGTAGCATGAATGAAACATTTGGACGATTAGGAACGTACAGGTAGATGTAGACAAAGGAGGAATTTAACATATGAATGCAAAAAGATGGATTGCTGTAGCAGTAACTGCCACATTGATTATTGTGTCGGTTGGTATTAATGCGATGTCATGGGTTTTCACAAGAGATTGGAACAGTTTCGTCAACGAAATCAATTTGATGGAAACACAAGTACAAGAGACAGTAGTAGAAGAAGGAAGTGTCAATGAGCGAATTGCAGTACTGACGGTGGATGGCGTCATACAAGATGTCGGGGAAGCGACTATTTTTAGTGGTGCTGAATACAACCACAGACAATTCTTGACGCAGTTGAATGAGTTGTCGAATGACGACACGGTAAAGGGAATTGTCCTTTCTGTTAATTCACCAGGTGGCGGTGTATTGGAATCATCAGATATTTATGATGCGATCACAGAAATTCAGAAATCAAAAGAAATTCCGGTCTATGTCGCGATGGGCGGTATGGCGGCTTCTGGAGGGTATTATATTTCAGCTCCCGCAGATAAAATTTATGTTCATCCAGAAACATTGACTGGTTCAATCGGCGTGATCATGCAATCGGTTAACTACGGAAAATTGGCTGAGAAATACGGTGTGGAATTCCCGACGATCAAGTCAGGTCCGTATAAAGATATGATGAGCCCAACTCGAGATATGAAGCCGGAAGAACGTAAGATGTTACAGGAAATGATTGATGATTCGTATAAACGTTTCGTTGATATTATTGTAGAAGGACGCGGTATGTCAGAAGCAGCTGTCCGTAAAGTAGCGGATGGACGTGTCATGAATGGCCGTCAAGCGATTGAAGCAGGGCTTGCGGATGATTATGGTAAGTTACCAACGGTTATTTCTGCCATGAAAGAAGATTATCATTTGGAGAAAGCAGAAGTATTCGAATATGGAATGCCAACTAATTTAAAAGCTATTCTTTCCATGAAAGCCCATGATGTATTCAATGGTGACGTAGAATCGCAAATTATAAAAAAATTACTAACGGAAAATACAGCACCACGCATGATGTATTTATACGGTGAATAAGAAGGAGGGAAACGATCATGACGAATGAACTGCTAGATACGCAACCAACCGTGCGACTTGAACAGGCGCTCGTGCCAAAATATGCAGGTTTCTGGATCAGACTCTGGGCATTTTTAATCGACATGCTGATTCTTTCGGCTATTAGCGGCATCTTTGTCAAACCGGTGTTCCGCGTACTTGATATCGCGATCACCAAGCCCTCTGCCTTTTTATTCAGTCCGTATAAAGTAACGGCACTAGTTTTGTTATTGTTGTATTTTATTGTAATGACAAAAATAGCGGGGCAAACCGTAGGGAAAATGATCATGGGAATTCGAGTGTTGAAAACAAACGGAGAAAAGTTAAATTGGGGCTCTGTGATCTTTAGAGAAGGATTCGGTCGTTTCATTTCACAAATGTTATGGATTCCGTACCTGCTCGTCTTGTTCTTACCACAGAAGAAAACACTTCATGACGTCTTTGCTGACACGGTTGTGGTACATGAACGAACATTCGAGAGAAAAGAAGTGCAGAAAGTTATTCATCCCGAACACCATCAGTTGCATGAAGACCCTACGGTTTAGTACACTAGTTTAAAAGGAGTGGTTAGGTATGGTACAAGTTACATTCAAAGATCAACCGATTCATCTGTTAGGTTCAGAAGTGAAAATTGGAGATCAGGCACCAAATTTCACCGTGCTTGCGAATGATTTGAATCCTGTGACACTGGATGATTCAAAAGGTAAAGTGCGTTTGATCAGTGTTGTGCCTTCTGTTGATACAGGTGTATGTTCCATTCAGACGAAGCGTTTCAACGACGAAGCAACATCGCTTGGAGATGACGTAGAAGTCATGACGATTTCTTGCGATCTGCCATTTGCACAAGGACGTTGGAAAGAGGAAGAGAATGTGGAAAACTTACATTTGTACTCTGATCATCGTGATCTTTCATTTGGTAAAGCATTCGGTACAGCGATTGAGGAATTACGATTATTGACTCGTTCGATCTTTGTGGTCGATCGCGATGATCAAGTCGCGTATGTTGAGTATGTGAGTGAAGCGACTGACCATCCCGACTATGATGCAGCCATTAAAGCAGTGAAAGAACTGAATTAATTTAAAAACCCACCTGAAAAAGAGGTGGGTTTCTTCTTGGAGGAATTTACATGAACACTATAGAAAAAGTTTTTACGTATTACGACAATCATGCGTCGGCTACTGAAGGGTTGTATTTGGACGCTGTGCTCGAGGCGAGTGAAAAATGGCTAGATCAACCGTCGGCAGTAGACTTGCAAGATCCTGATAAAGAAGAAATCCGTAAAGGAATTCAGCTAGCCTTATTAAAAGGGTTAAAGCAGTCCACGCAAGCTCATCACCAAATGACTCCTGATACGATTGGCTTTTTGATAGGATATTTAGTCAATAAATTATTGGATTCAACGCAGCCGGTAACGTTATTAGATCCGGCAGCAGGAACCGGAAATCTTTTGTTTACAGTATTGAATCAATATAAAGGGGCCGCTTCGGCGAGTGCAGTTGAAATCGACGATGTATTGATTCAAATCGCTGCTGCGACAGCCAATTTATTGGAATTACCGGTATCATTTTATCTTCAAGACGCACTACGGCCGTTACCTATTGATGTAGTGGATGCGGTAGTGAGTGATTTACCTGTAGGTTATTATCCGGATGATGAAGTCGCTATGGATTATGAATTGATGGCGCCTGAAGGCCATGCTTTCTCTCATTATTTATATATTGAGCAATCCATGCGCTATGTAAAGCCAGGTGGCTACGGATTATTCATCGTGCCTTCTAGGTTGTTGACTGCTGAAGGTGCAGAACCTATCTTACACTTTGTCAAAGAACATAAATTATTGAGAGGTTTGCTTGAGTTGCCTTCTTCATTATTTGCAGATCAGCGTTTTGCAAAAAGTATATTAGTATTACAACAACCACCAAACGACCATTTTGTCCTGCCAGACGTGTTATTAGCGAAAATACCTGAACTGGGCAATGCAACCGCTATGCAAAAGTTTTTTGATAAACTAAGTGCGTGGGTGGAAGAAGGGGAGAAGTGACGAATAGTCATTTCTCTTCTTTTTTATTTCATGGATCTATTCGTGGAAAGGCAACGTATATCGCAGGAATTCAATTGCTTTTAAAATAGTTAGATACTATAATAAATTCAAACGTTCTACGACGTAATTATTTTAAGGGGTGGGTTTTTGTGCCGAAGATTTTGTCAATAAATGCGGGTAGTTCTTCTTTGAAGTTCCAACTGATTGAAATGACCAACGAAGAAGAAATTACCAAGGGGTTATTCGAACGCATTGGTTTAGAAAGTTCCGTTTTCACTATGACAACTGTCGAAAAGAAAATCGAGAAAGTGATAGATATAACAGATCATTTAATGGCTGTTGATATGCTGTTAGAACATCTACTTAGTGAAGGGGTCGTTTCGTCTTACGATGAGATTGATGGACTCGGTCACCGCGTAGTTCATGGGGGAGAGCTATACAGTGACTCAGTATTAATTACGGATGAAGTAATTGAAAAACTAGAAGAGATTTCAGGCTTCGCGCCACTGCATAATCCAGCGAATATTGTAGGAATTAAAGCGTTTCAGAAAGCGCTGCCAAACACACCTGCAGTTGCCATATTTGATACAGCATTCCATCAGACCATGCCTGAAAAAGCATTTTTGTATGCGTTACCATATGAATATTATGAAAAATATGGAATTCGCAAATACGGTTTCCATGGGACGAGCCATAAATACGTAACGGAACGCGCCGCAAAGATCTTGAACAGACCTCTTGAGGATACTCGTTTAATCTCATGCCACTTAGGTAATGGTGCGAGTATTGCAGCTGTTAAAGGCGGTAAGTCAGTAGACACGTCCATGGGCTTCACTCCATTAGCAGGCGTGATCATGGGGACACGTTCAGGAAATATTGATCCAGCCCTCATTCCATATATGATGGAGCGTACGGGCGAATCAGCTGAAGAAGTAGTCAACGTATTGAATAAAAAATCAGGACTACTTGGAATCAGTGGATTTTCAAGTGACTTGCGCGATATTACGGAAGCTGCAGAACAAGGCAACCACCGTGCGCAATTGGCTCTAGATGTCTTTACGGATCGTATCCACCAGCATATTGGGCAATACGCCGCAGGGATGGGCGGAGTGGATGCCATTATCTTCACAGCAGGAATTGGCGAGAACAGTGCAATCGTTCGTCAAAAAGTAATGAACGGTTTAGAATTCATGGGAGTCTACTTCGACCCAAGCCTAAATAACATTCGCGGTGAAGAAGCATACATCAGCTTCCCGCATTCACCAGTCAAAGTACTGATTATCCCAACAAATGAAGAAATCATGCTAGCTCGCGACACTGTGCGCATCGCAGGAATTCCAGTTCCAGAAGAAGCAGAAACAGTAGCGGCTGAATAAATAAAACAAAGTCCCGACCGTCAAAAAACTGACAGTCGGGACTTTTTGCAAGCTCGTAAAAGCAGTAGAGCGCATCACTACCGATTGCTGTTGCATTTGTTTGAATGGAGAGCGATGCTTTACACGTTACTGTCATATGAGACATAAGCGGTGCCTACACCCTAGCTTTATACGCAAAAAAACTGCCACAAGAAATCGAATAAACGACTTCTTGGACAGTCTGTAATTACTTATTAGCCTTGTAGATGTTCCGGTGTACGTACAACCAGTACATCACACTTCGCAGAACGAACGATATTCTCGGAAACACTTCCGATTAAGAAACGTTCTACACGGTTTAGACCTGTAGCACCACAAATAATTAAATCTGCTTGAAGTTTCTTCGCGATGTCACGTGGAATCAACGTCTTAGGAGAGCCATATTCTACGTGAACCTCCACATTTGCTACGCCTGCTGCAACCGCTTCATTGCGGTAGTCAGTTAACAATTCTTCAGCATATTTCTGTGCGCGCTCTGCAATTGAACGATCGTACGCTTCAACAGCTGCGTAAGAACGCGTATCAATAATATTAATCAAGTGAAGAGTTGCATCATTACGATCGGCAATTGCGATTGCTTTTTTGAATGCCCATTTTGCCTCATCTGAACCATCTACGGCTACGATAATATCTTTGTAAGTAAGTGCCATGTTATCACTCCATCCCTAAATTTAAATACTCTCTACACTATTCTTATTCTATACAGATTATGAGAGTCCTTCTTTTTTTGTCGAAAGATTTTATTTAAATCTAGAAACTGAAGATTGTATGGAAAAACGTTGAAAAAAAGAGGTAAAGCTATCTATTTTCTGATAAGATTAAATAGTCATGAATCGACAGTGAGATGATGAAAAAAGAATTTAAAGAAATTACCATTCTAGGAGGATTTTGCATGCGTATAGGTGTTCCAAAAGAAATCAAAAATAATGAAAACCGAGTGGCAATAGCCCCTGCAAGTGTTCTAACTCTATTAACAGCTGGTCATGAAGTATTAATTGAAAAAGGTGCTGGAATCGGTTCGAGCTTTCAAGATGAAGAATATAAAGCAGCAGGTGCGATGATCGTAGATTCAGCCGCTGAAGTATGGGAAGCGGATATGGTCTTGAAAGTTAAAGAACCTGCAGAATCAGAATATCAGTATTTCCGTGAAGGATTAATCTTATTTGCGTATCTTCACTTAGCACCAGAATTGAAACTAACACAAGCATTACTCGACAAAAAAGTAACAGCAATTGCGTATGAAACGGTTCAATTACCTAGTGGTGGATTACCTCTGCTAGCACCAATGAGTGAAGTGGCAGGCCGTATGGCAACGCAAATCGGTGCACAGTACTTGGAAAAGACGAAAGGCGGCAAAGGGATTTTGCTCGCTGGGGTACCAGGTGTGTCACGTGGGAAAATCACGATTATTGGTGGCGGACAAGCCGGTACAAATGCTGCGCGTGTGGCAATCGGAATCGGCGCACATGTAACGATTTTAGATCTATCAGTAGAGCGTGTACGTCAGCTTGACGAGATCTTCGGAGAGCATATTCAAACACTGGTATCCAATCCATTTAATATCGCTAAGGCAGTGAAAGATGCGGACTTGGTGATCGGTTGCGTTCTAATTCCAGGTGCAAAAGCGCCAACTCTCGTAACAGAAGAAATGGTGAAGTCTATGAGCCCTGGCTCCGTAGTCATTGACATCGCAATTGACCAAGGCGGAATTTTCGAAACGTCTGACCGTGTCACGACACACGATGATCCAACTTACACCAAACATGGTGTCATTCACTACGCAGTAGCGAACATGCCGGGTGCAGTTCCACAAACATCCACTATGGCACTGACAAACGTGACGATTCCGTACGCTCTTCAAATCGCGAACAAAGGCGTGAAAAAAGCATGTACAGACAACGAAGTACTACGTAAAGGGATCAACACACTAGCTGGACATATTACGTACAAAGCAGTAGCAGAAGCACAGGAACTACCTCACGTTGACGTGGAACAGGTACTAGAAACGATTTAATCCAAATACAAAAAGACCACTACATAAAATAGCGGCCCTAGACTGAAGACAAACCCTTGAAATGGAGTCTGTCTTCAGTCTTTTTCTATTTTTTAATCTCCAATAACCTTCAACTCTTTAGGGAACTTCGTCAACACCTCGACGCCGTCTTTCGTCACATACAAATCATCTTCAATACGCACTCCTGTTACAGTCGGATCATAAATACCTGGCTCGATTGTGAACACCATGCCTTCTTGAAGTGGCATATCATTTGTTCCTGTCAAAGAAGGGAACTCATGAACGGAAATACCAAGACCGTGTCCGATACGATGCGGGAATAATTCGCCATATCCTGCTTCTTCGATAATTGCCCGTGCAGCATGATCTACCTCCAGAGCTAATGTGCCGGGGCGTACTACGTCGATTGCTGCTTGCTGTGCCTTTTTAACCGTCTCATAAATTTTACGCTTTTCTTCTGTCGGCTCACCAAATGCAATCGTTCGCGTAATGTCTGAGCAATATCCTTTATACACGACGCCAAGATCAAATAAGATGAAATCCCCTTTTTCGATTTTTTTCTGCCCTGGTATACCATGAGGTGAGGCGGTTTTTGTACCCGAAACGATAATAGTATCAAACGACATTTTCTCTGCGCCTTTTCGTTTCACAGCTTGTTCTACAGCTTGGACTATTTCCAACTCCGTTTTACCTTCAGCGATTTCATTGCAACCTACTTCGATTGCATAATCAGCCAATTCAGCTGCTTTACGTAAGTGCTGGAGTTCCGTCTCATTTTTGATCAGACGATTTTTAGCTAGTTCATCATCCAATTTGGCGAATTGTAAGGTAGGGAAACGCTCTTGCAAAATTTCGAATCGATCCACAGTTACATGTTCTTTTTCGATTGCGAGCAATGAGAATGTAGAGATCCGTTCCGTGATGGCTTGATCTAAAAATTCGAATGCATTATCTGTATCTTTGTATCCAATTACGTCAAATTTCCAACCGATTGCTTTCACATCTGGAACTTCCATAGCAGGACAAATCACAAATGGATCCGCTTCTTTGGAAATAACTACACCTAATAGCCGCTCGTGGGGATCACTACGAAAATCAGTCAAATAAAATACATTATCCGGATTTGTTATGAGTGCTGCATCTACGTCATGTTTCTCTAAGAAATCTTGTACTTTTTGAATGTTCGTCAAAATATTACCTCCTCTGTTTTGGATAGTATAACAAATAAGAGGGTTTTACGCTTTTATATAGAAGGTATAAAGAGAGTAAGTAATTAAAATGAGGAGTGTGATCGTTGTGAAAATTTCATACCATGGTCATTCGATCGTGAAAATTGAGACGAATGGAAAGACGATTTTAATCGATCCTTTCATTACAGGTAATAAATTAACGGATCTTAAAGCGGAAGAGGAAAAGCCAGACGTGATATTGCTGACACACGGACATAATGACCATGTAGGCGATACAATGGAAATTGCGAAAAGAGAAGATATTCTAGTCGTAGCACCTAACGAATTGGCTGTTTACCTTGGATTCCAAGGCTTAACTACACATGGAATGAACATTGGCGGAGCCAAAGAATTTGATTTCGGTACCGTAAAATATACACAAGCATTCCATAGTTCTTCTTATACAACGGAAGATAATGAAATTATTTACACCGGTATGCCCGCGGGTTTACTATTGACCATCGAAGATCAAGTAATTTATCACGCAGGAGATACTTCGCTGTTTAGCGATATGAAACTATATGGGGAAGAAGGAATTGATGTAGCGTTCTTGCCGATTGGCGATAATTTCACGATGGGTCCTAAAGATGCCGCAAAAGCAGTCGAATTGTTGAAACCAAAGCTCACCGTTCCTGTCCACTTCAATACATTCCCACCAATCGAATTGGATCCTGAAGACTTCAAGTCACTTGTGAAAAATCATGAAGTGAAAATAATGGAACCAGGGGAATCGATTGACTTGTAAACGATAAATCAAATAATCACGGTCTAGGGCGTATTGTTCACGTCTTAGACCGTTTTTTTGTTGGTTTTATGGTATGATTATCAAAAAGCTGAAACCTTAAATCAGGTCGAAGAAAAAGGTGAAATCATGTCAACTAAACACGAGCAGATTTTGCGCTATATCGAAAGTTTGGCCGTAGGAGAAAAGATCTCTGTCCGCCAAGTTGCGAAAGCATTAGAAGTCAGTGACGGAACTGCTTACCGCGCAATAAAAGAAGCGGAAAATCAAAAATTGGTGAATACTATTGAACGTGTAGGTACAATCCGAATCGAAAAAAAGAAAAAAGAAAATATTGAGCGTTTGACATTCGCAGAAGTCATTAACATTGTAGACGGTGTCGTGCTAGGTGGTCGTGATGGCTTACATAAAACATTAACGAAATTTGTAGTGGGGGCCATGCAACTGGAGGATATGATCCGCTATATCGATGCGGGCAGTCTGTTAATTGTAGGGAATCGTTTAAAAGCACATGAAATTGCGATTAAGGCGGGGGCTGCTGTCCTCGTGACGGGTGGCTTCGATGCAACCGATGAAGTGAAGCGGCTGGCAGACGAGATGAACTTGCCTGTTATTTCAACGAGTTATGATACCTTTACAGTTGCAACTATGTTGAACCGAGCGATTTATGATCAGTTGATCGAAAAAGAGATTCTATTAGTAGAGGATATTTTGACGCCATTGGCAAGAGCAGTGACATTATCTCCTGAAGACTCCGTCGATCAATTTTACGAAGTGAATCACCAAACATCTCACTCAGCCTATCCTGTGGTGAAATCTGACGGCACGTTAGTAGGGATTATCACATCCCGCGATGTCGTCAGCAATCCAGACGTACACACTGTCGGGAAGGTCATGACGCCTGGACCGATCACGGTAAACGGAAAAATGAGTGTGGCATCAGCAGGGCACAGCATGATTTGGGAAGGTATTGATTTAATGCCTGTCGTGAATGAAGCTGGAATTTTGGAAGGGATCATCAGTCGTCAAGATGTCCTAAAAGCATTGCAAATGACGCAACGTCAACCGCAACAAGGAGAAACCATTGATGACATCGTCAAGAACCAAATGAAAGCTATTACAAATTCACCTGAAAAAATCGAATTCTCCGTTGTCCCACAAATGACCAATCAATTCGGTTCATTGTCTTACGGAGCGATGCTAACGATTCTGACAGAAGCAGGAAGTCGTATGATCAAGCTTCAAAAACGAGGCGAAAGTATGCCAGAGAACGTGACGATTTATTTCATCAAACAAGTGCAGCTTGGCGCGTCAGTCACAGTAGAATCAAAGATCATTCACATGAGTCGCCGATCCATCAAGCTGGAAATCCAATTGACATCAAACGACGATATGGTAGCGAAAGCCATGGGAACATTCCAACTTTTTGAGAAATAAAAAACTGATGTCAATTGACATCAGCTTTGTTTAGTTCACGTTCCTCAGCGACAAACTGCTTATAATGTTTCTGCGCGTTAAAATTAAATATGGCAACGTATCCGCCAAATAAAATAAATATAGCTGACACGATATATGTTAACGCGCCATCAAAGATGAGCAGTTGATTGATTCCGAAGAAAATCAATAGAGCGCCAAGTGCTGTGCCTGCCAAGCTTGCATACATCTTTTTACGAATGGGAAACATATGGCTTGTGCGAAATTGTCGTGTTTTGAAAACAAAATAGAATACGCCGGAAGCGACGATACCAAAAACAAAAAGAAAGTTAACCATTTCCATCGAAAAAGCCTCCATTATATACAAAATAACCTGCTATGTGATTGAGGTCCACTATATATTGTAGCGGCTTTTAATGGGAAATGCGAATACTTGTACAGAAACCTGGGGGAATATACATGAAACGACAAATCATTGACACAATTGAGAAATACGACAAAATCATCATCCATCGTCACGTCCGACCAGATCCAGATGCATATGGATCACAAATGGGGTTGAAAGCACTGATTGAAAAAAACTATCCACAAAAGCATGTACTGGCAGCCGGGATGCACGATGAACTGCTAAGTTATTTAGGGGATCCGAATACAGTGACCGAATCAGATTATGAAGATGCGCTTGTCATCGTGACCGATACAGCAAATACAGCTCGCATTGATGGATCGTTTTACGATAAAGGAGCTTTTTTATTGAAAATCGATCATCATCCTAACGAGGATCCATACGGGGATGCGCGATGGGTGAATACAGACGCGAGTTCTTGCTCCGAAATGATCTATACGATATATGAAGAAGGTCACGCGTCATACGGTTGGGAAATAACTCCGGAAGCTGCACGCTTTTTATTCGCAGGAATTGTAGGAGATACAGGTCGTTTCATGTTTCCAAGCACAACTGAAAAGACATTTGAAGTAGCCAGCTCATTGATCAAGCAACCTTTCGATCGTACGAAATTGTTCGCGGGAATGTATGAAATGGATCGAAAAATTTTACATTTGCAAGGATATATTTACCAAAACTTTACGATCGATGAAAATGGTGCAGCGTATATTATATTGACTCAAGATATTTTGGAGAAATTCGATGTCTCAGTATCCGAGACGTCTCAACTAGTTGGGTCACTTGGAGAGGTGAAAGGAATTTGTGCGTGGAGTATCTTTATAGAAGAGAATGACCAAATCCGTGTCCGCCTACGTTCGAAAGGTCCTGTGATCAATACATTAGCGATGCAGCACAATGGTGGCGGTCATCCATTAGCCTCAGGGGCTTCCGCATATTCATGGACAGAAGTAGATGAAATCATCGTCAAACTGCAAGAACTTTGCAGAAACTATTAAGCAGAGCTGAGGGATTGAAATGAACCTGATGTATCCGCAAATCGTAACGGGCGCAGACTTATTGCGTGGAATCGTAAAGTTAGACGAATTGGCTCCTCTTTTGCAAAAAAGAGGGGCTTCTTCTGCTGCCATCGTCAATAGTAAACTATATGGAGTTCGGTCATTCAGTAAAATGTTACGTAAGTACGGCATCCAGCCAGTCATAGGTTTGTCCGTTATAGTAGAAGTCGACGATCAGGAAGTGCTTCTATACATATATGCACAAAACGAAATAGGCTTCTCCAATCTAATGAAAATGAGCAGTGCTATTTCGACACGTGAAGAAGAGAACTTACCGCTCAATTGGCTTCATGCCTATCAGGAAGGGTGTATCATCATCTGTGCGATGACTGACTCCTCATGGGCGAACGCACGTAATGTACATGTGCTACAGTTACTGACGGAAAAAGTGTCTAGCGCTCCCACATTTATTGGAATTAGCCGGCCAGGCGGGGGAGCACATCCTGACGAAGAAGCAATCATTCAGTTGAGTGAAGAATGTCAATTGTCTATAGCGGCTTGTCAAGAAACACGCTTTCTCCATAAGGAAGATTTCCAAGCTTATGAAGTCGCAACAGCCATACGCAAAGGCTATAAACTGAGTGATTCAAACAAACCGCCTAATCGGTATCGACAAGCTTATTTGCCTGAACGAGAAGAGCTTGCAAATTGGTTCACTGAGTACCCTGAATGGTTACAGACAACGGAAAACATTATGAATTCCTGCGACGTAACTATCCAGAAAGAAGACTTTCTACTTCCAAAGTTTCCTATAGCAGACGGCAGAATGCCTATGGATTTGTTGGAGGAAAAGTGCCGGACAGGATTGCAACAACGTTTTCAGGAATTGCCAGAGGAATATGAAGAACGTCTGCGATATGAATTATCAATTATTGAACAAATGGGCTTTACAGATTATTTCTTAATAGTGGAGGATTATGTACGGTATGCAAAAACGGAAGGGATTCTAGTTGGCCCAGGACGGGGGTCTTCAGCAGGCTCTTTAGTCGCATTTGCACTTGGTATTACAGAAGTAGATCCGATTCAATACGGATTGTTATTTGAACGTTTTCTGAATCCGGAACGAGTGACCATGCCGGATATAGATATTGATTTCGCGGATCACCGCCGAACAGAAGTTGTCAATTATGTGGCAAACACGTACGGAAAACAATATGTCGCACAGATCATCACATTCGGCACACTTTCAACAAAAGCAGTCGCTCGAAACGTGGCTAGAGTCTTGGATTTCACACCTGAAGAAGTTCGATTTATGTCCAATGAATTGAATAGTAGACAGTCGTTTAAGGAAAACGTCAGGCAGTCCCAGAAATTACGTGACTGGATTCAAGTAGAGCCGCGAAGAGAAGTGTGGCAACAAGCCGCTGAACGTTTAGAAGATTTACCGAGAAATGCGTCCACTCACGCTGCGGGTGTTGTGCTGGCAGCCAAACCACTTGTCCATTATGTCCCATTGCAAATCGGATCGGATGAAGTGTTCCTGACGCAATGGGCGATGAAAGATGTAGAGGAAGTCGGTTTATTGAAAATGGACTTCCTCGGGTTGCGAAACTTAACCCTACTCGATAGAATCCATGCCATGATTCACTATAGTAAAAAGCAAGTGATCGACTTTGAACAGATACCGCTGAATGATCAAAAGACTTATAAACTATTTAAAGCAGGAGATACCACAGGGATCTTCCAGTTCGAATCACCGGGTATGCGTCGTGCACTACGAACGATACAGCCAGATAACTTTACAGATATTTACTCGGTCAACGCCTTGTATCGTCCGGGCCCAATGGAATTTATCCCACTTTACAGCCGACGGAAAAACGGACAAGAGCCGACTGTTTATGACATACCGGAGCTCGAACCTATCCTAGCTGAAACGTATGGCATTATTATTTATCAAGAACAGATTATGAAAATCGCAGTGAATATTGCAGGCTTTACCATGGCGGAGGCCGATCTTCTAAGACGAGCCATTAGTAAGAAGAATCAGCAAGTGCTAGAAGAAGAAAGACAGCATTTTATTGCCGGAGCGCGTCAAAAAGGGTTTGATCAAGGAAAGGCAAACAACGTCTATAATTTAATCGTGAAATTTGCGGATTACGGATTCCCCAAAAGCCATGCGGTGGCCTATTCACTGATTTCCTACCGCCTGGCATTCTTCAAAGCCAATGAACCGACGTATTTCTACGCAGCCTTTTTATCTTCTTTAATCGGAAGTAAAGATAAGATGATGGAAGTAATTCGTGAAATGAAGGCAAAAGGTATTCCGATACTTCCTCCCTCCGTCACGAAAAGCCGCTATTCACATACAGTGGAAGGACATGCGGTTCGTCTTGGTTTAGGCGCTATAAAAGGCGTTACTTTCGCCTTCTACCAGCAATTAGCTACTGCGCGTGAAAAGGGAAGTTGGACTTCTATGTTTGATATGGCGCTCTCCCTTGGAGCCGATCATTTTACAGAAAAAGCGATCATTCCGCTCATTAAAGCAGGTGCGCTTGACGATTTTAACCAGAGGCGCTCAGTGCTCCTCGCTTCAATAGATGCGGCTCATTCTCATGCACTTTTCATAGGGGATGATGCGTTAAGTGAGCAGTTTCAATTTAATTCACAACCTAAATATACACCAGGTGGCACGATGGATCAGATGACTATGCTTGGTTTTGAACATGACACATTAGGATTTTATTTATCTGAGCATCCTGTTGAACAATTAAAGCGAAATGCCTCCAGTCAAATACCATCTATTTCATCGCTATTTTCTTTACGTCCAGGCACCAAAGTACATTGTATGGGAATCATCCTGTCCATTAGACGGATTCGTACAAAAAAAGGTGAGGCTATGGCGTTTCTTACGTTACAGGATGAGACAGAAGAAATTTCTTGTACCGTATTTCCGAAACAATATGCACGAATCAGCGTCCATTTAAAAGAGCAAGCGTTTGTTCAAATTTCAGGAAGCATTGATTTTCGAAATCAATCCGTTCAATTGATAGTAGACCAATTATTGCCGCTTAGTCTCTCAGGAGAATGAAAGTGGTTTAGAAATCACGAATGCCATTCTCTTTAGTCCATCGTGACGCAATCTACGTCATGATGGACTAAACTTCGACTTTTTGACAAGCGAGCGTTCAGTCGGTAAGAAAAATGACGAAATAAAAACACTTGTAATTTCACGATATTGCTTTACGTAGTGCCGACTTTTTTGTATGCTTGTATGCAGGGTGGTCAGACCACTCTGTTGAAGGTATGAAAAAGGAGTTCTCCTCATGCAAAATTCACAATCATCATCCAAGCGTTTTTTGGATATTATCGGAGAACTGCAATCACTAATTAGCGAACAGAAAATTGAATATGGCGATAGGTTACCATCTGAACGTCACCTGGCAGAAAAACTACAAGTTAGTAGAACTGCAGTACGCGAGGCGTTGCGAAGTATGGAATTGCTAGGTCTCATTGAAACGAGGCGAGGCGAAGGAACGTTCCTATCCGATTTCAAAAAACATCAGTTAGTGGAAGTTCTCTCGACGTTTATTATGCAGCAAGCCCGATCCATCCAAGATGTAGTTGAAACCAGGATGATCCATGAGCGAGCAGCTATTACAACGATCACAGAAAATGAAGAACTGCGCATGCTACCTGTTTGGATAGGCATGCAAAGTAAATTGAGAGAAAGAGAGTCCGTGTTTTGGCGTGAAGATATGGTGCGCGAAACCATTGTCGCTACTGAAAACCGACTCTCCTTGAAAATTTGGTTTTTACTAAAACAGTATAGTGGTGTTTCTTTTGATGTAGCCATTGAGGCTGATGAGGAAATAGCTATAGTGCATGAACTGCTGGATGACATGATGGCCGGTAATACGGAAAAAGCCTTAATTTGTTATGAAAAATGGATGAATCAAGTTGAGGGAGAAAGAAGGGAAACGGAATGAGTATCAAAGAATTATTTAAAAAGAAACCAAAAATTGACCGACATACAATGCCCTCTGCCAAAAGTAAAGCAGATGTGCCAGAAGGAATTATGACGAAGTGTCCAGAGTGTAAGCACGTGATTTTGACAAAGGACCTATTGAAAAATGGTAAAGTGTGTCCATCTTGTCAGCATCACTATAAAATGACAGCACAAGAACGGATTGATCATTTATTTGACGACAATAGCTTTGAATCAATGGATGATCATTTGAAAACAGAAAACCCGCTAAATTTCCCTTCTTACACAGAAAAAGTAGAAGCGGATGCAAAAGCGACGGGCTTGAATGAAGCCGTTCTGACAGGCGTCGGAACGATTCAAGGTACACAAGTGGCTGTTGCGGTCATGGATGCACATTTCCGTATGGGATCTATGGGCTCAGTTGTAGGCGAAAAAATCACGAGAGCTGTAGAAAAAGCGACTGAATTAGGGATTCCCGTGATGATCTTTTCTGCAAGTGGTGGCGCCCGTATGCAAGAAGGCGTCATTAGTTTGATGCAAATGGCTAAAGTAAGTGTAGCTCTTGAAAGACATGCCAATAAAGGCTTATTGTATATTTCCATCATGACCTACCCAACAACAGGTGGTGTATCGGCTAGTTTCGCTTCAGTTGGTGATATTAACTTAGCAGAACCTAAAGCGCTGATCGGATTTGCTGGACGTCGTGTAATTGAGCAAACGGTACGTGAAAAACTGCCTGAAGATTTCCAGACAGCAGAATTTTTATTGAATCATGGTCAATTAGACGCGGTAGTCCATCGCAATGATATGCCAGACGTGATGAATAAAATCTTGAAGCTTCACGCACGAAAGGGGGCCGTACTTGTATGAGTAAAACACTAGCATTTGAAGAACCTATCGTAAAGTTGCGTGAAAAAATTAATGAGCTTGAAGAATATACAGCAATTAATGACGTAGATCTTTCATCTGAAATTGTCAATTTGAAAAGTCGTTTAGCCAAGCTGGAAACAGAGATCTATGAGAGTATGGAGCCATGGGATCGTGTACAAGTTGCACGACATCCTGAAAGACCGACGACAATGGATTATATTACTCGATTGTTCGAAGACTTTATCGAATTTCATGGAGATCGCAACTTCGGAGACGACGAAGCGATCATCGGTGGAATTGCTTCATTTGAAGAAACGCCTATTACCATCATTGGACATCAGCGTGGCAAAGACACGAAAGAAAATGTCAAAAGAAACTTTGGTATGCCACATCCTGAAGGATACCGCAAAGCGCTTCGTCTAATGAAGCAAGCGGAAAAATTCAATCGTCCGATTATTTGTTTCATCGATACAAAAGGTGCGTATCCTGGTAAAGCCGCAGAGCAACGTGGCCAAAGCGAAGCGATTGCTCGTAACTTAGTAGAAATGGCCGGGTTGAAAGTTCCTGTCATTTCCATCGTGATTGGGGAGGGAGGTAGTGGAGGTGCGTTGGCGCTAGGCGTAGCCAACCATATCCATATGCTCGAAAACTCTACCTACTCTGTTATTTCTCCTGAAGGAGCAGCGTCTATTTTGTGGAAGGATCCTTCACTTGCTAAACAAGCAGCGGAAGCGATGAAAATCACTGCACCCGATTTGAAAGAAATGAATATTGTGGATGAAATCATTCCTGAAGTACTTGGTGGAGCACATCGTGATGCAAACCAACAGTCTGTAGAGATGCGTAATACTTTACGAAGATCATTGAAAACATTATGCGAATTATCAGCAGAAGAGTTAATTGATAATCGATATACTAAATTCCGGAGTATAGGAGTCTTTTCGGAATAAAAGATGCGGGCAACCGCGTCTTTTGCTCGTACATACAAGTAATGAGTAAAGGGTGGGATCGACATGAAAAAAATTGCGGTCTTAACGAGTGGTGGCGACGCGCCAGGAATGAATGCGGCCATTCGTTCGGTAGTGAGAAAAGCACTATTTGAAGGATTGGAAGTTTCGGGTGTATTCAATGGGTACCAAGGGTTGATTGACGGCAAAATCGAGCAATTTCAGCTTGGTTCGGTTGGAGATATCATTCAACGTGGCGGTACCATATTGCGCTCTGCGAGATGTCCGGAGTTCATGACAGAAGAAGGTCGCGCCAAAGCGATGGAGCAAATCAAGCTCCATGCTATTGAAGGAATAGTCGTCATTGGTGGAGATGGGTCATTTAAGGGAGCCAATGAACTAGTAAAATTGGGCGTTCCTTGCGCTTGTGTTCCCGCGACAATTGATAATGATATTACGGGAACGGAATTTACAATCGGCTTTGATACGGCATTGAATACGGTAGTCGATGCAATCGATAAAATACGGGATACTGCAACATCTCATGAACGTTCTTTTATTATTGAAGTAATGGGGCGGGACGCAGGTGATCTAGCGCTATGGGCAGGTCTTGGCGGTGGTGCTGAATCGATTATACTGCCGGAGAAACCATTTGATGTAAACGCTGTGATTGATCGCCTTAAGAGCAGTACGAGTCGTGGTAAAAAACACAGTATTATCGTACTGGCTGAAGGTATGATGTCCGCTACGCAACTGGCAGATATATTGAAAAAAGAAGCGGGTGTCGAAACTCGTGTGTCCATATTAGGGCATATGCAGCGAGGTGGTTCGCCATCTGCACGTGACCGGGTAATTGCCAGTCAATACGGTGCAAGAGCTGTGGAAACACTCTTATCTGGAAAGAAAAGTTCTGCTGTTGGTATGAGAAATCATAAAGTGGTAGACTATAACTTAGAAGAAGTCTTTATAAAACGAGAAAAGTTGGACTTGTCATTAGTGGATTTGGCAGAAACATTATCTATCTAATTAGTCAGAGTCGACATGACGCAGAGGAGCGATAAGTAGTGAGAAAGACAAAAATTGTGTGTACAATCGGCCCGGCAAGTGAGTCGTATGAAGGACTTTTAGAGCTGATTGACGCAGGGATGAACGTAGCACGTCTAAATTTCTCCCACGGCACTCAAGAAGAGCATAAAGTACGGATAGAAAGAATTCGAAAAGCGGCAGCTGAAAAAGAAAAAGTGGTAGGGATCTTACTTGATACAAAAGGTCCTGAAATTCGGACACATAAGATGAAAGATGGTCAAATTGAATTAGTACGAGGACAAGCAGTAGACATCTCGATGAAAGAAGTGCTCGGTACTGCTGAAATGTTTTCTGTTACGTACGAGAAGTTAATTCATGATGTCGACCGTGGTTCGTTTGTTCTTTTAGATGACGGATTGATCGAACTTGAAGTAACAGGAAAAGATACGGACAAAGACTTAATTCATACAAAAGTGATCAACGCGGGTCCTTTAAAAGATAATAAAGGGGTCAACGTTCCGAACGTTTCTGTTCAATTGCCTGGTATTACGGATAAAGACAAAGAAGATATCTTGTTCGGTATTGAGCAGGGCGTAGATTTTATCGCGGCTTCTTTCGTGCGTCGCGCAACTGATGTCATTCAAATCCGTGAACTACTGGAAAATAATAATGGTGGACATATCCATATTGTACCTAAAATTGAAAATCAGGAAGGTGTCGACAATCTCGACGAAATCCTTCAGTTATCTGACGGTCTAATGGTGGCTCGTGGAGATCTAGGAGTAGAAATTCCAGCTGAAGAAGTTCCATTAGTTCAAAAAATGATGATTCATAAATGTAACCAATATGGTAAGCCAGTTATCACAGCAACTCAAATGTTGGATTCTATGCAAAGAAACCCACGCCCTACACGTGCAGAGGCAAGTGATGTGGCCAATGCGATTTTGGACGGTTCAGATGCTGTCATGCTTTCAGGTGAAACAGCTGCTGGAATGTATCCAGTCGAATCCGTAAAAGTGATGTGTAAAATTGCGTTATCTACTGAAGAATCCATGGACTTCCATTCCGTCGTTTCCACAAGAACGAGAGAAAAAGAAGGGAACCTTACGGAAGCAATTGGACAAGCGGCGTCTTATACAGCACTAAACTTGAATGTAAAAGCAATTTTAGCACCTACTGAAAGCGGTCATACAGCTACTATGATTGCGAAGTACCGTCCAGGTGTTCCGATTATTGCGGTTACACGTTCAGAAGTCGTCTCCAATAAGCTCACACTTGCTTGGGGTGTGTATCCAATCATCGGGAAGAAAGCGTTGGATATTGATGGTATTCTTCAAGAGGCCGTCGAAGAAAGTGTCAAGCATCAATATGTAACGCATGGCGATGTAGTGATCATTACAGCAGGTGTACCGGTTGGACAAGCGGGTACAACGAACTTGATGAAATTACATGTGATCGGCGATTTAATCGGTCGCGGCCAAGGTATCGGCAAAAACGTTGCCTTCGGTCAAGCAAAAATCATCAAGAACTCACAGGAAGCCTTGTCACAAGTCAAAGAAGGCGACATTATTGTGACGCATTCTACAGACCGGGATATGTTTCCAGCGCTTGAGCGATGCGCAGGTATCATTACCGAAATTGGTGGATTGACTAGTCATGCAGCAGTGGTTGGATTAAGTCTAGGTGTACCTGTAATAGTAGGTGCGGAAAACATTACATCCGTTATTAAGAATGGTAGTGACATTACAATGGATGCAGCAAGCGGCGTAATCTATAATGGTCACGCGAAAGTATTGTAAAAATATATAGACCGCTTCTCATAAAGAGATAGCGGTCTTTTTTGGAGGTTACTATATGAAATGGTTAGCGGCATTATTCATCATCGTACCGACTGCTGAACTGGTAGTACTCATGGTTTCCGGCAAAACACTCGGGATTATGCCTACGATAGTAATAATTATTGCAACAGGAATTGGTGGCGCTTATCTGGCGAAGAAACAAGGGCTTCGGGCATGGCGTGACTTACAGTACCGTATGGCCAATAGAGAAACTCCTGGCAAAGCGTTAGTCGATAGCGTGTGTATTTTACTAGGTGGTTTATTATTACTCATGCCTGGTTTTATTACGGATATTATAGGATTATTATTGTTGTTTAGCGGTCCGCGTAAAATATTGTATCCGTTTATCGTCAAGTGGATTTACAATAAAATACGTTCTGGTCAAATCCGAGTTATGTAAATGTAGGATGTTCCTTTACTTTCAACGCGATAAACAAGAAGAATGGTAAAAACATGATCCCGTATAATCCGAATAAATAAACAGCGCAAGCGGTAATGATAAATGAGTGTACGGTCCGTAATTTGAAGGCATGTGCCCACAACAGCGATTCAATGATCTGTCTGCATACTAGTAAAATAATGTAGAGAACCAACAAACCAATCGCTGAGTACATGTCATCAATATAGAATGAAAAAGCAATCATCGGTAAAAATGCCAGCCCGATACCTAAGAATGGAATACTATCGACTAATGAAATCAAAAATGCTTTTGTTAAAAAAGACTCAAAATCAAGCAACCAGAAACCGGCCGCCATTAAAATAAATGTTATGAAAAACAGTCGAATCTGAACGGAAAAGAAATGTCCCATCAAACGGCTTGACCTATCAAAAATCCTGCTTGCTACCTGTCTGAAGTTTTTAGGGAAGTAAACTAAAAACCAAAACCGATTGGTAGCACTTTCTCGTAAAGCGAAAAAATAAGCAATAATAAATAAAAATGTACTGAAAATCTGTTGGAAAGTCTTTTGTAGTAAACTGATGATCCCTTCCATCGCCTCATGACTCATTTGAATAAATTGTTCTGCTGCCGCATGCAAATTCCAACCTTTACTATCCATCATTTCGATAATGATCCCTAATTGATCTTCCATAGTCCAAATGACAGAAATCAATCCATTGATTGATAGGAATATGAAGGTGTATACTAAAGAGGCAAGCACCCCCATTATGACTAAAGCAGCTAAAAAGGCCGGCAGTTTTGTAAGAGCAATTACAGAATTCATGAGCGGAGCAGTGAAGAAGGCGAAAACAATCGCGAATCCAATAGGTGGGATCACGATGAGGAAAATCACGATCAGTAGAGCCGGCAACCATTGACGGGCATAGGTTTGGAAGCGCTTGGATTCGATGGATATCATGCGGATTTGTCCATTCCTTTCTGGTAATAATAAATAAAAAACATCTTTACCATTCACAAAACCGTTTAAGTTGCTTATAATGGACTTTGTAAGCGTTTTAGATAAAAATATAAATAGCAGATGGTCATCGTTCTGCACTCCGCTTCAGGGAGATGACTAAACTGGGAAGAAGGAGCGAATATCATGACAGCAACAAAAGGTTTGGAAGGTATCGTGGCAGCACAAACTCAAATTAGTTCCATTATCGATGACACTCTTACATATGTAGGGTATGGCATCGATGATTTAGCAGAAAATGCTAGTTTCGAAGAAGTAGTGTATCTACTTTGGCACAAACGTTTGCCGAACGAAAAGGAACTAGCTGAATTGAAACAGCAATTAGAAGATAACGCAGAAATTCCACAAGGGGTTCTGGATCACTTCAAAACGTACCCAATCGACAAAGTGCACCCAATGGCAGCACTTCGTACAGCTATCTCGCTTCTAGGATTATACGATGAAAAAGCGGAAGATATGTCACCAGAAGAAAACTACAATAAAGCAGTTAAGCTTCAGGCTAAAGTTGCTACTGTAGTGACTGCATTCGCACGGATCAGAAAAGGACAAGAGCCAGTAGCACCTAAAAAAGGTTTAAGCTATGCGGCAAACTTCCTTTACATGCTTTCTGGGGAAGAGCCTGCTGATATCGCTGAAGAAGCATTCAATAAAGCACTTGTACTACATGCAGACCATGAATTGAACGCATCTACGTTCACAGCGCGCGTATGTGTGGCGACTCTATCTGATATGTATTCTGGTGTCACTGCTGCAATTGGCGCTCTTAAAGGCCCATTACACGGCGGTGCAAACGAAGCAGTTATGAATATGCTTATGGAAATCGGCGATGAAGATCAAGTCGAGCCATATGTTCGTGAAAAACTAGCTAACAAAGAAAAAATCATGGGCTTCGGTCACCGCGTATACCGTCAAGGTGATCCACGCGCGAAGCACTTACGTGAAATGTCTAAGCGATTGACTACTCTTCGCGGTGAAGAAAAGTGGTACAATATGTCCGAAAAAATCGAAGAAATTGTCACTGGAGAAAAGAAATTGCCTCCAAATGTTGATTTCTACTCCGCTTCGGTATATCATTCATTAGACATCGATCATGATATTTTCACACCTATTTTTGCAGTTTCTCGTTTTTCAGGATGGATCGCACATATTCTGGAGCAATACGAAAACAACCGCTTGATCCGCCCACGTGCAGAGTACGTAGGACCAGGCATGCAAAAGTATGTTCCAATCAATGAACGATAAAAAATAGTAAATTCGTGGGGCGGTATCTCGTATACCGGCCCACTGATTTTGAAATCAGGAGGATATCAATAATGGCTAACGATGGAAAGATTACAGTAACTAACGGTGTTTTAAACGTCCCAGATCACGCAACGATTCCTTTCATTATAGGTGACGGCACAGGTCCGGATATTTGGCATGCGGCTTCACGCGTAATCGAAGCAGCTGTTGAAAAGGCTTATGACGGGAAAAAGAAAATTAATTGGAAAGAAGTTCTTGCTGGAGAGAAAGCATTCAACGAAACTGGTGACTGGCTTCCAACAGAAACTCTTGACACAATTAAAGAATATCTGATTGCGATTAAAGGACCACTCACTACGCCGATTGGTGGAGGATTCCGTTCATTGAACGTAGCATTGCGTCAAGAACTGGATTTATACACTTGCTTGCGTCCGGTTCGTTATTTCGAAGGAGTACCATCACCCGTGAAACGTCCTGAGGATTGTGACATGGTTATTTTCCGTGAAAACACAGAAGATATCTATGCGGGTATCGAGTACCAAGAAGGTTCTGACGAAGTAAAAAAATTAGTTAATTTCCTTCAAACTGAGTTAGGTGTTAAAAATATTCGTTTCCCTGAAACTTCAGGTCTTGGGATCAAACCAATTTCTGAAGAAGGCACTAAGCGCCTTGTGCGCTCAGCGTTGAACTATACGATCGAAGAAGGCCGTAAATCTTTGACGATTGTACACAAAGGAAACATCATGAAGTTCACAGAAGGCGCATTCGCGAACTGGGCATACGAGTTAGCTGAAGAAGAATTCGGCGACAAAGTATTCACATGGAGAGAATATGACCGCATTAAAGATGCTGACGGAACAGATGCTGCTAATAAAGCGCAATCTGATGCAGAAGCAGCTGGCAAAATCATCGTAAAAGATGCAATTGCTGACATCTTCTTGCAACAAATTCTGACACGTCCAAAAGAATTCGATGTAGTAGCTACAATGAACTTGAATGGTGACTACGTTTCTGATGCGCTTGCAGCACAAGTAGGCGGAATCGGAATCGCACCAGGAGCGAACATTAACTACGAGTCTGGACATGCGATCTTTGAAGCAACTCACGGTACAGCACCGAAATATGCAGGATTGGATAAAGTAAACCCTTCATCCGTATTGCTATCAGGTGTTATGATGCTTCAACACCTTGGCTGGACTGAAGCGGCTGATCTAATCACTGCTTCTATCGAGCAAACAATTGCGTCAAAAGTAGTGACATACGACTTCGCACGTCTAATGGACAATGCGACAGAAGTAAGCACTTCTGGATTCGCTGATGAATTAATCAAAAACCTATAAGCGTTACAAAAGAGGGGGATGAGAATCCCCCTCTTTCTACTATCTTGTTCTGAAAAAGGAGAGTTTTACATGTCATTGAAGCGTAAAAAAGTATCGGTTATCGGATCTGGTTTTACTGGAGCAACAACTGCATTCCTTTTAGCTCAAAAAGAACTATGTGATGTCGTCCTCGTCGATATTCCAGCTATGGAAAATCCGACGAAAGGCAAAGCATTAGACATGTTGGAAGCTGGCCCGGTTCAAGGGTTTGATGCGAATATTATCGGCACATCCAATTATGAAGACACAAAAGATTCTGATGTAGTGGTCATTACTGCCGGTATTGCACGCAAACCCGGAATGAGCCGTGACGACTTAGTACAGACAAATCAAAAAGTCATGAAATCAGTAACAGCTGAAATTGTTAAGTATTCACCTAACACGAAGATTATTGTGTTAACGAATCCAGTAGATGCCATGACATATACTGTGTACAAAGCGTCTGGGTTCCCTAAAGAACGTGTGATTGGTCAATCAGGTGTACTGGATACAGCTCGTTTCCGTACGTTTGTCGCACAAGAATTAAATCTTTCAGTAAAAGATGTAACAGGCTTCGTTTTAGGTGGTCACGGAGATGATATGGTGCCTCTAGTTCGTTATTCGACTGCTGGTGGTGTACCTTTAGAAAACTTGATTCCTGCTGGTCGTTTAGAAGAAATTGTAGATCGTACACGTAAAGGTGGAGCTGAAATCGTCAATCTATTAGGTAATGGTTCTGCATATTACGCGCCAGCTGCTGCCTTGGTTGAAATGACAGAAGCTATTTTGAAAGATCAAAAACGTGTCTTACCATCGATTGCGTTTCTAGAAGGCGAATACGGCATGAACGGTATTTATTTAGGTGTCCCGACAGTGTTGGGTGCAGAAGGTATCGAAAAAATCATTGAACTTGAATTAACCGAAGACGAGAAAATGGGACTTCAAAAGTCCGCTGACTCTGTACGTACTGTAATGAGTGTTCTGGCGTAAAATTATAGGTTGAAGATCGGACAGCTATCTAGCCGTCCGATCTTTTTTCATGTTAGCTCGATTTTTCATGAGCGGATTGTTATAATTTACTTATTGAAGTAATTTTCAGCTTTTTCATTGATGACTTTAGAAATACAGGAGGGGTTTATTTGTTGAAGAATAAACGTAAATCGATAGGAAAAGAAATCACGGAGTTAGAAATCGGTGAAAGGTTACACTTGACCGAAAAGATTGAAGATAAAGATTTGATGTTGTACCTAGGGTTGACTAATGATGCCAATCCACTTTATTTGCAACATGATTACGCAGCGGAGACGATCTATGGACAACCCATAGTCCCACCCATTATGTTGACGGGTATTGTGACAGCCGCCATATCTAAACACATGCCTGGACCCGGTGCGCATATTATTCATCAGCAACTGCATTTCCCTAAGCCTGTCTATCATTACTCCATCGTTGAATTCTTTCTGGAAATTACGAAACTTGATATTCAGTCAAATCAAGTAACTATCCAAGTAGATGCAACGGATCAAGAAGGAGAACGAATTATGAGCGGAGAAGTAGTGGTCATCGCTCCGCAAAAACAACCTGTCAAGGCAGTGCAAACGAAAGGATCTGCGAATGAAAATTAATCAGCAAAAGATTTTGATTGTGGAAGATGAACAGTCTATACAGAAATTGCTTGCATTCACATTGCAACAAGCGGACTATAACACGGTACTTGCGAGTGATGGAGAAGAAGCTGTCGAAAAAGTATTGGACGAAAAACCTGATTTAATTATTTTGGATTTAATGTTACCGAAAATAGACGGAATAGAAGTTTGCCGTATGCTGAGAAAAGAAGATATTCAAACACCGATCATCATGTTGACTGCTAAAGGTGAAGAAATGGATAAAATCATCGGCCTGGAAATGGGTGCGGACGATTACATGACAAAGCCTTTTAGTCCACGTGAAGTAGCAGCCAGAGTTCGTGCGGTTCTGAGGCGGACGGGTGAACGTAGCCATACGAAAGAGAAGAAATTGGTTGCGGGTCAGCTGACAGTGTATCCTGAACGCTTGGAAGTGTATTTAGGCGAAACACTACTAGAGTTTACGCCGAAGGAATTTGAGTTGCTTGTGTATTTCATGAGGAATCCGAATCGCGTGTTCTCCCGTGACCAGTTGCTACAAGCGGTATGGAATTATGAGTTTGCAGGAGATTCTAGAATTGTTGATGTACATGTGAGTCATCTGCGCGATAAAATCGAAGAAAATACGAGAAAGCCGCGCTATATCAAAACAATGAGAGGCGTCGGTTACAAGTTTGGAGAGTAAAACTAGATGAAGTACTACTACACAAAAATTTTAACTGTATCCGCAGTCATCTTATCTATACTATTAATTGTGCTAGGAATTATCTTAGGACAATTTTTTCATTTATTTGGGAAAAATGTAGATGCGACCATACAACAAGTCTATTGGGTGTACTTGCTATTTACGCTCGTACTAGTATTTGTTGTGATGATGTTTGTGATCGCGAAAATTCTTCAGCAATATGTGCAGCCATTTGATCACTTTACAAGTGTCGTGCATCAATTGGCGCAAGGAAACTATTCAGTGCGAGCGCATAATGAAGATAGTGAAATCAATCACCAACTAACGAATTCCATTAATCAAGTAGCTCAGAAACTACAAGGGAACTCTGCACTTCGCGCTATGGAACAAGAGCGTTTAAACACATTGGTCAGTAGCATTGGAAGCAGCCTGTTGATGTTTGGAAGACAAGGTGCTGTCAATTTGGTCAACCGTGTGTTTGAAGAAACTTTCCAGCGTAATGGAGAGGAACTGATGGGGAAAACGTTTAAAGATATTGGCTTACCTTCAGATATTGAAAAAGAAATTGAAACGATATTTTTAACGGAAGAAGTGCGCACGTTCCAGTCTCAAGTAGTACTAGCAGAAGGCGTTTGCCATTTAGACGTATACGGTGCACCTGTCATTGGTGAAAATGGCAATTGGCTTGGCATCGTGATCATTATGCATGATATTACAGAGTTGGTTCATCTCGAGCAAATACGTAAAGATTTTGTGGCGAATGTATCCCATGAATTAAAGACACCTGTTACTTCGATTAAAGGCTTTTCAGAGATGTTGCTCGATGGGGCGGTGGAAGATCCTGTGGTCAGGCGTGATTTTCTGGAGATTATGTATAAAGAAAGTAATCGCCTACAATTATTGATTGAAGATTTATTGCGCTTATCGAGCATGGAGCGCGGCAGTTTTGAAATCACACGAGAGCCTGTGGATGTGATGGAAGTAGTCGAGCAATCCATCAAAGTCGTTCAAAAGAGAGTGCAAGAAAAAGAGATGCGAATCGATTTGCATGTGCCCGAACAAGTAATCATTCTTGCGGATCACGATCGGTTAGTGCAGGTGATGGTGAATTTATTGAATAATGCCATTGCCTATTCGCATGAAAAAACGACCGTGACGGTTTCCGTAAAAGAAATTGATGACTATGTGGAAATTACGGTTCGCGATCAAGGGATTGGTATCATGCCTTCAGAGCTCCCCCGTTTATTTGAACGTTTTTACCGCGTAGACCGTGCGAGAAGCAGGGAGTCGGGCGGTACGGGATTAGGTCTTGCGATTGTAAAGCACATTGCTGAAGCGCATCAAGGCGTCGTCACAGTGGACAGTGAAGTGGGTGTCGGTACTGTTTTCCGTATCCAGCTACCTACCCATGAACAACTGTAATAAAGAAAAATGAAACTTACTTGACTACTGTTCCGTACAGTAGTCATACATAGAAAAGGGGGAACACATATGAGCACAAAAAGGATCCTGGTGACACTTGGTTTGTTTATCACCGGATTAGTACTTTTATTGATCGTCTTTACTACATGGTACACAGTAGACGAATCTGAACAAGCTGTCGTTATTTCATTCGGACAAGCTGGCGCACCTGTGACCGACTCAGGTCTGCATTTTAAGTTGCCTTGGCCGATTCAGAAGGCGGAGATTTTATCCAAGGAAACATACAGTATTCATTTCGGTTACAAGCAAGATAAGTCGGGTGAGATCGTAGATAAGGAAACGAAGATGATTACAGGTGACGAGTACATCGTTCTGACCGATTTGACCGTGCAGTGGCGTATTGTCGACCCTAAGAAGTATTTATTCAATGCAGAAGATCCTATTGAAATATTGAGGGATGCGGCGTCTGCGTCTATTCGTTCCATCATCGGTAGTTCTACAATTGATGCGGCGTTGACGGATGGAAAAGCGGAAATTGAAGCGAAGACACGTGATTTATTGACTAGTTTAGTAGAGAAATATGATATCGGTGTCGCAGTACAAGGCGTAAAATTGCAAGACGTTGAATTACCGAATGCAGAAGTACGTGCAGCATTTACCGCTGTAACGGATGCGCGTGAAACGAAAAATACGAAGATCAACGAAGCGAAAAAATATGAAAACCAGAGAACGAAAGAAGCAATCGGTGAACGTGACGCAATCAAGTCCCGAGCACAAGGGAAAAAGACTGCACGGATCGAACAAGCACGTGGTGACGTGGCGGTATTCAGTGATTTGTATAATGAATATGCAAAAAATAAAGAAATCACGCGTGAACGTTTGATTATTGAGACGCTAGAACAAGTATTACCTAAAGCGAATCTATATATCATGAACGATAGCGGAGAAACGATGAAGTATTTACCACTTCAACAGTTGCAAAAAGATCAGCCGCCTGTAACAGAAGAGAAGGAGAAGTCAGCTGACAAAGGAGGTAAAGCTTCATGAGTAACGAACAAAACCCGTTCAAGAAGATAGAAGAAGCTCTCAAAAAGATGGGAGAAACCGATCAACAACGAAGTGCACAGAAGCCAGGACCAGAACCAGATCCTAAAGTTACACAGATGCGACCAAAAAAAGCGTTTGATATGAAGAAGTATACGAAACTAATCATCTCACTGACGGTAGTCTTTGCGATTCTTGTCATTCTGTTATCCAACTTATTTATCGTGAAAGAGAATGAATACCGCGTCGTTCGTCAATTCGGTGAAATTACTAGGATTATCGAAAAACCGGGTATCAATATGAAAATACCATTCATTCAAAGTGTTAGTACGTTGCCGAAAAATCGAATGACTTCTAACGTGTCGGAAGCGGAAATCAATACAAAAGACAAGAAGCGGATCATCATTGATAATTATGCAATATGGCATATTACCGATCCTGCTAAAATGATTTCCAACGCACGTAATATCGTCAACGCGGAAGCGAGAATGGAAGAATTTATTTATTCTGTCGTCCGAAATGAAATGGGACGCCTAGATTATGTCAATGTCGTCAATGATGAAGATTCTTCTCGCGGAAGCTTGAATGACGATGTAACAGCCAAAGTAAATAAATTTTTAGATGATGGTAATTACGGGATCAATGTAGTGGATGTACGTATGAAGCGTATCGATTTACCGGAAGAAAACGAACAATCTATCTACACGCGGATGATTTCTGAACGTGATTCGACTGCACAATCCTACCTTTCTGAAGGGGATGCAGAGAAACAGAAGATTGAAGCGGAGACGGATCGTGAAGTGCAGGAAATGTTAGCAAAAGCGAAAAAAGAAGCAGCAATCGTAACCGCGCAAGGTGAGGCGGAAGCTGCAAAAATTTATAATAACGCGTATGCAAAAGACCCTGAATTCTACAAACTGTATAGAACACTTCAGTCGTATACGAAAGTCGTGGATGATGAAACGATGATCATCCTTCCGGCAGATTCACCATATGCCAAGCTATTAACCGGCAATATCGAGTAATCATAAGTGCGTCATTTTCATTAGAGTTGCCAAACGTGGTAAACTAGATGAAAATGGCGTTTTTTATTGTGACGAACATAAAGGAGTGGGATAGATTTTGACGAAAAAGAAAATCGTCTTATTGGATGGAAACAGCTTAGCATACCGTGCGTTTTTTGCTTTACCTTTATTAACGAATGAAAAGGGTGTTCATACAAATGCGGTATACGGTTTTACGATGATGTTAGAGACCATCTTAGCGAATGAAAAACCGACACACGTGATTGTAGCATGGGATGCAGGGAAAACAACATTCCGCCACAGTACGTATACAGAATACAAAGGCGGACGTCAAAAGACACCACCGGAGCTATCCGAACAGTTCCCGTACATTCGTAAATTAATTGAAGCGTTCGGCATCACGCAGTATGAACTCGATTTATATGAGGCGGATGATATTATCGGGACATTGAGCAGAGAGTGCAGTGATTCGGAAGCGGATGTCGTCATCATCTCAGGAGACAAAGATTTAACGCAACTCGCGAATGATCAGACAACGGTATGCATCACAAGAAAAGGCATTACCGACCTTGAAAAATACACACCTGCACATATCGAAGAGAAATACGGTATTGCGCCATTGCAGATCATCGACATGAAAGGTTTGATGGGCGATGCTTCCGATAATATTCCGGGCGTACCGGGAATTGGTGAGAAAACTGCACTGAAATTATTGAAGGAATATGGTTCTGTCGAAAATGTCTATGAATCGATCGAACAAATTACCGCTAAGAAAATGAAAGAAAACCTTGTGAACAATAAAGATCAAGCGTTCATGAGTAAAGAACTTGCCACAATTGAAGTGCATGCTCCGATCACCGTGTCATTGAATGATTTGGACTTTGTCGGACGCAACGAAGAAGAAGTGATCCAACTATATAAAGAGTTACAATTTAAATCATTGCTTGAAAAGATGGATGTAGCGGTCGAAGTGCAGCCACTAGAAAAAATCGCTGTTCATAGTGTGAAAGAAATCACTCCAGACATGCTGACGGATACAATGTCTGTGCATGTCGAGATCGATGGCGATAATTATTTGTCTGAAGATATTTTAGGTATTGGGTTGTCAAATGACACCGATACGTACTTCATTCCGACTGAATTGGCTACATCATCCGATCTCTTTAGGAACTGGATTGCAGACCATGCAACGCATAAATATGTTTCAGACTCCAAATCAGCCTATGCGGCAATTGCGCGACTTGGCATGGAACTAAACGGTGCAGAATTCGATCTCATGCTGGCGGCGTACATCGTCAATCCTTCATTCTCAACAAATGAAGTCGCTGAAATCGCACGTTCATTCGGCTATCATGGTGTGGAAAGTGACGAAGCGGTCTACGGTAAAGGGGCTAAACGGACTGTACCGGCGCTTGAGCAACTTGCCAACCATACTGCGAGAAAAGCCCATGCGGTGTGGGAGCTATATCCAGTAGTTACCAAACAGTTGGAGGACAATGAACAGCGTGACTTATTCCATGACCTGGAATTACCGTTAGCCAAGATCCTTGGGAAAATGGAAGTAACCGGTGTGAAAACGGACGTAGAGGTACTGAAGACGATTGGTGAACAGTTGTCGGAACGTCTAGCCGTCATTGAGAAAACAATCTATGAAATGGCTGGCGAAAAGTTCAATATTAATTCGCCTAAACAACTTGGCGTCATTCTGTTCGAAAAAATCGGCCTGACACCTATTAAGAAAACAAAAACGGGTTACTCGACAGCTGCAGATGTGCTAGAGAAGCTCGAAAGTGAACATGAAATCATTCAACATATTTTATTATACCGACAGCTCGGCAAGTTGAATTCAACATATATCGAAGGTCTTTCTAAAGAGATTCATGAAGATGGAAAGATTCATACACGTTTCCAGCAGGCGCTAACACAGACGGGTAGATTGAGCTCGATCAATCCGAACTTGCAAAATATCCCGATTCGTTTGGAAGAAGGACGTAAAATACGTGCAGCCTTCATTCCTTCTGAAACCGACTGGATTATGTTTGCGGCCGACTATTCACAAATTGAATTGCGTGTACTTGCGCATATTTCGCAAGATGAAAAATTAATTGAGGCATTCCGTCAAGGGGCGGATATTCATACGAAGACGGCGATGGATGTTTTTGGTGTGAAGGAAGAAGAAGTCGATAGCAATATGCGTCGCGCAGCAAAAGCCGTCAACTTTGGTATTGTCTACGGCATCAGTGATTATGGCTTGTCCCAGAGTTTAACTATTACACGTAAAGAAGCAGGGGAATTCATCGATACGTATTTGGCGAGCTTCCCAGGCGTTAAACAGTATATGGATGACAGTATTATTGACGCCAAACAAAAAGGCTATGTGACGACATTATTGAAACGTAGACGCTATTTGCCGGACATTACGAGTTCGAATTTCAACTTACGAGGTTTTGCCGAGCGCACGGCGATGAATACACCGATCCAAGGAACGGCGGCGGACATCATTAAACAAGCGATGATTGATATGGACGCTAGACTAGAAAAAGAACAAATGCAAGCACGTATGTTGCTACAAGTACATGATGAATTGATCTTTGAAGCGCCTATGGATGAGTTGGAGAAATTAAAAGAAATCGTACCGGAAGTTATGGAACAAACGATTCAACTCGACGTGCCGTTGAAAGTCGATTGGAATTATGGCAAGTCTTGGTACGAAACAAAGTGAGTGATATACATGCCAGAACTACCGGAAGTAGAAGGAGTGGTGCGAGATCTCGCACCACTCGTGGAAGGGCGTACGGTGAAGCAGCTATCTGTATCGGATACCGTCGTCACGTCTAAAACAGCTGGAAAAGAAACGATTATTAAAGGGAAATCGGTGGACGACTTTCTCGACGGCATGGAAAATATGCACATCGAGAAAATTGTGCGTCGCAGTAAATATATATATTTTCATTTAGTAAAAGAACATCAACCATACTTGCTCGTCAGCCATCTGGGAATGACGGGCGCTTGGTTTGTCGTAAATTCTCCTGATGAAATTACTGAAGACAAGTTTCGAAAACACGCCCATGTCTTTTTGGAAATGGAAGACGGCGGATTACTCATCTATTCGGATATACGAAGATTCGGTGAAATGCGTCTACTACAGACGGAGGAAGATTTTCCTCCCTTGTTAGAAATGGCACCCGAACCGTTTTCTGATGAAGCGCTGGATCATTTTTTATCGATGGCAGAAACTCCGAAATATAAACGAAAACCGATCAAAGAAGTGATCATGGATGGCAAAGTGATTTCGGGATGCGGCAATATTTACGCTACCGAAGCGCTGATTCATATGAAGATCCATCCGAGTCGTACAGCGGAACGCATCAGCAAAAAGCGTAAAGTTTTATTGTTTGAAGAAATTGTACGCGTTTTGCAAGAAAGTATCGATGCAGGAGGCAGTACAATATCTGATTACCGTTCAGTTAACGGCAACGCAGGAACGATGCAAGATCGACTGCATATGTACGGTAAAAAAACATGTGTAGCATGCGACACACCGACTAAAAGTAAGCAAATTGCGGGCAGAACGTCTGTCTATTGTCCAGCTTGCCAAAAATAAGGAGTGATGAACGTGATCATCGGATTGACAGGAAGTATAGCGAGTGGGAAAAGTACGGTAGCGAATATGTTGCGTGAAAAAGGTTACCCTATTGTAGATGCGGATGTCATCGCGAGGGAAGTCGTAGAGCCGGGTAGTCCTTTGCTGAAAAAAATCCAACAGACATTTGGCGAAGAGGTGTTACGAGAAGATGGTACGCTGAATCGCGAACGGCTTGGCGCAATTATTTTCGGCAATGAAATGAAACGACAACAATTAAATGAATTGATGCACCCTGCTATTAGAGGGAGAATGGTCAGTCAAAAAGAAGACTATTTAACTCAAGGCTATCAGACTGTGATTATGGACATCCCCTTATTGTTTGAAAGTAAGCTTCAAAACTATGTGGAGAAGATTGTAGTCGTTTCGGTTACAAAGCCAATTCAAAAACAGAGACTGATGGCTCGCAATGAATTGACAGAAGCAGAAGCAGATGCCAGAATCACATCCCAGTTGGATATGCGCATCAAAGAAAAAGGCGCTGACGCGGTTATTCACAATAACGACACAGTGGAAGAAACAGAAAAGCAGCTAGATGCCATCCTTGAAAACTGGCAAGCTGTACCGAGATCATGAGTGTGGGGAATTAATTTATAATTTTAATGTGTTATAGTGTTGGCATAATGATAAAATGTGTTATACTAATGAACGATTAAGGATATAAAGTATAACATACATGCAGGAGGATCCCTTTAATGACTACAAAAATTGCAATTAACGGACTCGGCCGTATTGGACGGATGGTATTCCGCCAGATTATCAAGGAAGACGATGTTAATCTAGTTGCTGTCAATGCGACATATCCAGCTGAAACGATTGCACATCTCTTGAAATATGACTCAACACACGGAGTGTTCGATGGTGAAATTGTTGCAGATGAAAATGCGATCATCGTAGACGGCAAACGTGTACAACTCATTTCAGAACGTGACCCATCGAAATTGCCTTGGAAAGAGCTTGGCGTAGAGATCGTGATAGAATCAACAGGTGTATTCAACTCACGTGATAAAGCGGCACTTCATTTGGAGTCGGGAGCAAAGAAAGTAATTTTAACAGCTCCAGGTAAAAATGAGGACGTAACGGTTGTAATCGGAGTCAATGACGAGAAATTAGATGTGAACAAACATAGTGTCATTTCGAATGCGAGTTGTACAACGAACTGTTTAGCACCCGTTGCAAAAGTATTGAATGATGAATTCGGTATTGTAAACGGCTTAATGACAACTGTACATGCCTATACGAATGATCAGAAGAACTTGGACAACCCACATAAAGATTTACGCCGTGCACGTTCTTGCGGAGAATCCATTATCCCCACTTCAACAGGTGCTGCAAAAGCTTTATCTCTTGTACTTCCTGAACTTGAAGGAAAGATTCACGGCTTGGCATTACGTATTCCAACACCGAATGTTTCCCTTGTGGACTTGGTAGTGGACGTAGAAAAAGATGTAACAGTTGAAGAAGTGAACAACGCGTTCCGTAAAGCGGCAGAAGGCCCGATGAAAGGGATTCTTCGCTATACTACAGAACCTCTTGTATCAATTGACTTCAATACGACTACTGAATCCGCAACGCTTGACGGACTATCTACTATAGTCATGGGCGATCGTAAAATCAAAGTGCTTGCTTGGTATGATAATGAGTGGGGTTATTCAGCTCGTGTTGTGCAATTGGCGAAAAAAGTCGCTACAGCACTAACTGACAAAGTCACTTCATAAATGAATGAATCGGCACTTCATCTCACGGGATGAAGTGCTTTTCTATGTCCGTTTGTTGTTGTATGGACAGTTTCTGTTATAATGAAAAGTACTAATGAATATGCGGAGGAACGAACTATGTTATGTCCAGCTTGTCACTACAACGGAACACGCGTGATTGATTCACGGCCTGCGGAAGAAAACCGTTCCATTCGACGAAGACGTGAATGCGAAAAATGTAGTTATCGTTTCACGACATTTGAAAAAGTGGAGCACTCTCCGTTAGTTGTCGTAAAGAAAGATAAGACCCGGGAAGAGTTCAGCAGTGAAAAGTTGCTGAGAGGATTGATTCGCGCTTGTGAAAAACGTGCAGTGCCGATCGAGCAATTAAAAGAAATCGTCAGTTCTATCGAAAAAGAACTAAGAAGCTCAGGAAATGTCGAAATAGATTCAGAACAAGTAGGCGAAATGGTGATGGAACGATTAGTGGATGTGGATGAGGTTGCGTATGTACGATTTGCGTCTGTTTACCGCCACTACAAAGACATCACGGTCTTTATTGATGAGTTGCAACAATTGCAAAACAGGAAAGATGAACAAGAGTAAGATGTTGATCTAGAAGGGGAGGCGAGAGTTAACATGCTTTATACTGAGTTGCAGCCTGTCGATTCCTTCGAAGTGAAATTAGCTCATCCGTTCTCTGCGTATGACCGACAGATGCTGACGCTATTTTATCAGCCACTGATCGGTCCTGAAGCGGTCAGTTTGTTTATGACCCTTTGGACAGATGCGGAAAGCAGAGAACCGCAAGAGCACACCCACTATTATTTAATGAATATGTCTTCGTTTCCACTTCAAGCCATTTTTGAAGCGAGGATTTCATTGGAAGCTATTGGATTATTGCGTACGTATAAGAAAAAGCAAGAAATAGATAAACGATCATTTATTTACGAATTATTACCGCCACTTGATGCGCCTTCATTCTTCAGTGATCCGCTTCTATCCACGTTTTTGTTCAGTAAAATCGGAGAGCAACCGTATCGTCAGTTACGTGGCCGATTTCTAGAGGAGCCGATTGCGAAAGATGAGTACCAAGATATATCTCGCACATTTTTAGATGTTTATAAACCAGCAAGAGGCGATCAAGCGATGGAATTGACTGCAGGAATGCATTTTCAAGGAAAGAGTGAACCTCCTGGCATACCGTTTTATGTAGCAAATTTCAATTTTGATTTATTCTATAACGGTCTGTCAGAACAAATGATTCCTAAAGCTTCTTTGCGCACTATTTCTCAGGAAATGATTGCCATGCTAGCTTTCTTATATTCACTCAGTCCACTCGATATGCAAAAAGTCGTGATGATTGCGATGGATGAAAATCATCAGCTGACGGAAGAAAAAGTACGCAAGGCAGCTGCCGAGTTTTATAAGATGAATACGTCCAAGCAACCGCCTAAATTACAGTCGGTGTTCACGCAACCGGTCGTCGAAGAAGTGCCAAAAGAAAATATGAGTCGTGACGAAGAACTATTGTTTTATCTAGAACATACTCCGCCAAAAGAAATGTTGCGTAAAGTGAGCAAGAAAGAACCGTTCCTTGTAGACATTCAGCTTGCTGAACGGCTAATTAATTTGCATAAGTTCCCAGTAGGTGTCGTCAATGTCTTGCTTCAATATGTGATGTTACGTAATGATGGCAAAATCACGAGCAGTTTCGTCGAACGCATTGCTTCCCATTGGGCGAATAAACAAGTGAATGACGCGAAAACAGCTTTGAAGTTATCGAGAGAAGAACATGATCAATACATGAAGTGGCTTAAAGAAGGGAAGAAAACGACGCCTAGAAATCGAAAGACAACTAGGGAAGAAAAAGTTCCCGAATGGTTTAACAAGCGCGATAAAAAGAATGAGAAATCCGACAAACCTAATGATTTCAATGTCGAGGAAGAACGCCAGAAGTTATTGAAAGAATTGGGGATTCAAGAATAAGAGGTGACATACTATGGAACGAATAGGGGATGCGATGAAGCGGGTAGTGAATGCTCCTTCATTAGCCCAAAAATACGATGAGCTTCGAACAGAAGTTATGGAAGATCCGGCTGTACAACAATTTATTAGCGATCATTCCGATGAGGTCAATACAGAAGTGATCAACCGCAGTCTAGGTAAACTATACGAATTCACAACGGCTTCCCACGCTTGTGAGCGCTGTCCGAATCTCGACGGGTGTATTAATGTCATGAAAGGCTTTGAGCCGAAATTAGTCATCGCACAGCGCCTTATTGACGTGGATTATATAGTCTGTCCTACGAAGCAGTTGGTAGATGAACGTAGAAACATCTCGAAAATGGTCAACAGCATGTACATGCCAAAAGAAGTAATGGAAGCGCGTCTATCTGACGTCAACTTCTTGTCTGAAGATAGTCGTGTGATCGTGATGCGAGCAGCTAAAGATTTCCTGAATCAAATCGAGTCTACTGGTAAGGTTCCAGAAAGAGGCTTTTATCTATTTGGGAACTTTGGTATTGGAAAATCATTCATTTTAGGTGCGTTAGCGAATGAATTGGCAACGAGACGTATCCAAACTGTGGTAGTGTATGTGCCGGAGTTTCTACGGGAGATGAAGCAATCGATCCAAAACCAAACACTGGACGAAAAAGTGGAGTTTGTGAAGCGGGCTCCTGTCTTAATGCTAGATGATATAGGAGCAGAAACGATGTCAACTTGGACTCGAGATGAAGTGCTCGGCACGATTTTGCAGTACCGTATGGCAGAAAAGCTACCTGTATTCTTTACATCCAATTTTAATTATAATGAATTAGAACATCACCTTACAACGAGTCAGCGTGGAGAAAAAGAGCCTATTAAAGCGGCGCGAATTATGGAGAGAATCCGCATGGTCAGCCAACCATTTAAACTTGGTGGGGAGAACTGGCGGGATTAATCGTTCTGAACGTGCTTTGTTGAAAGAATTATTCAATTACACTTGCAATTACGCTCAGATTTTTCTATACTATTACACAGTTCAACATAAATAAATTGTTAACATGCATCGAAGAGGACAATACTTTATTTTTCACCTTTCCAGAGAACAGGGGCATGGCTGAAACCCTTGTAGGCAGAAGATAAATTTACCACCTCCGAGCAGCATCAGTGAAAGTAAGTAGCTGATGACGGTAGCGGCCCGTTAGCCGATCGAAAGCTTCGGTCTTTTCGCATATTTGCGAATGGAAGGAAGAAGGGTGGAACCACGAGCTCAAGCCTCGTCCCTTTAGGGATGGGGCTTTTTTGCGTTCAAAAAAAGAAAGGGAGTCATACACATGCCAGAAAATATTCATTTAACATTTCCAGATGGTGCAGTAAAAGAATTCGAGGACGGCGTCACAACAGAAGAAATTGCAGGCTCTATCAGTCCTGGATTGCGTAAAAGCGCATTGGCAGGAAAAATTGGAGATCAACTAATCGATTTGAAATCACCAATCCATACAGATGGAGATCTAAGTATCATTACGCCAACATCAGATGAAGCGTTGGACATTCTGCGCCATAGTACGGCTCACCTTTTGGCACAAGCCGTCAAACGCAAATTCCCAGATGCGAAACTAGGAATAGGTCCTACTATCGAAAACGGTTTTTATTATGATATTGATTCACCTACACCGATCACTGCTGAAGATTTGCCTGAATTAGAAAAAGAAATGAAACGCATTATCGGTGAAAACTTACCAATTATTCGTCACGATGTATCCCGTGCGGAAGCAGAAAAACGTTTCAAAGAAATTGATGATGAATACAAATTGGAACTTCTCGAAGCAATTCCTGAAGATCAACAAGTATCTATTTATGAACAAGGCGAATTCTTCGACCTATGCCGCGGCATTCATGTTCCGTCTACAGGTAAACTAAAAGAATTTAAATTATTAAGTATTGCAGGGGCTTATTGGAGAGGGAACTCTGATAACAAAATGCTTCAACGGATTTACGGAACAGCTTTCTTCAAAAAGGACGAGCTGAAAGAACACTTGCGTATGCTGGAAGAAGCGAAAGAGCGTGACCACCGTAAAATCGGTAAGGAATTGAATCTGTTCACAAATTCACAAAAAGTTGGACAAGGTCTTCCACTCTGGTTACCAAAAGGCGCTACCATTCGCCGTGTGATCGAACGATATATTGTCGATAAAGAAGAAAGACTAGGCTACCAGCACGTGTATACGCCAGTACTTGGAAGTGTAGAACTCTACAAAACATCCGGTCACTGGGATCATTATCAAGATGGTATGTTCCCGACAATGAGCATGGATAACGAAGATCTCGTGTTACGTCCAATGAACTGTCCTCACCACATGATGATTTATAAAAATGGTATTCATTCGTATCGTAATTTACCACTTCGTTTGGCGGAACTTGGCACAATGCACCGTTATGAAATGTCGGGAGCACTTTCGGGTCTTCAGCGTGTACGGGGTATGACATTGAACGATGCGCATATCTTCGTGCGTCCTGACCAGATTAAAGAAGAGTTTAAACGTGTAGTCATGTTAATCATTGAAGTATATAAAGACTTCAATATCAAAGATTATTCGTTCCGCCTATCGTATCGCGATCCTGAAGATACAACGAAATATTTTGATGACGATGAAATGTGGGAACGTGCACAAGCTATGTTGAAAGAAGCAATGGATGAGATGGAGCTTCCGTATACAGAAGAAGAAGGCGAGGCAGCATTTTACGGTCCGAAGTTGGATGTACAAGTAAAAACAGCAATTGGTATGGAAGAAACACTTTCCACTGCACAATTGGACTTCTTATTACCTGAGCGCTTCGACCTTACGTATATCGGCGAAGACGGCAAGCAACACCGTCCCGTTGTCATTCACAGAGGTGTAGTGTCTACAATGGAACGCTTTGTTGCCTTCTTAATTGAAGAATACAAAGGAGCCTTCCCAACATGGTTGGCGCCAATCCAAGTAGAACTGATCCCGGTATCACCTGACGTTCACCTTGACTATGCACAAGACATTAAAGAAAAATTGACATTGGCAGGGTTCCGTGTGGACGTAGACAGCCGTGACGAGAAGATTGGTTATAAAATCCGTGAAGCACAAGTACAAAAAGTTCCGTATATGCTTGTACTAGGAGATCGTGAAATGGAAGCTGGCGAAGTCAACGTTCGTAAATATGGCGAACAAAAATCTGAAAGTATGTCATTCGACGCGTTCCTAGAACTGATCAAAGAAGACGTGAAGAAGGACTAATACAACAGGATAGGTACCGTTTCTCTAGTTCTGCATATGATGATAGGTATAGCACGGGTTACACGAAGGCCGTTGCGGATGTCTCATTGTAGAGTCATCCGCAAGCGCCGAAGTGGGTTTCATACGATCTTTCACTCCGTCTTCCTACATTAATAAAAATAGTAGTTGCAATTCTATTGATAATGCGCTATACTTGAAAAGTTGAATTAATTCAAACATAACCTGTGCATCCGACAATGAGATCTGCGGAGTTATTGACATTTGATAGTAAAGATGTTATTATTAATAAGGTTAACTGAATACAGTTTGTGGTATAAGAAGAGGCTACCCGCTTCTCACCTGATCGACGCAATGAAGTTGTTGCCAGGTTAGCACAATAAGTTTATATCTATGCATACTGGCATAGTATACTTACGCGGGTAGACAAATCATATTTGTCTACTTTTTTTATTTTGTAAAATGGATAGACCTATGGGACTTTGAAGTCGGAATTTCCGATATACCAAAATGTGTATTCACGAGACAATATTCGGAGGTGGATTACTATTAGCAAAGACATGTACGTAAATGATGGTATCCGAGCACGTGAGCTGCGTTTAATTGATCATAATGGCGAACAACTCGGTATCAAAACACGTAATGAAGCTTTAGATATTGCTGCTCAAGCAAACCTGGACTTAGTTCTTGTTGCTCCACAAGCGAAGCCCCCAGTAGCTCGTGTTATGGACCATGGAAAGTTCAAGTTCGAACAGCAAAAGAAAGAGCGTGAAGTACGTAAGAATCAAAAGGTCATCAACGTTAAAGAAGTTCGACTTAGCCCTACAATTGATGAGCATGACTTCCAAACGAAACTTCGTAACGGAATCAAGTTCCTTGAAAATGGGGATAAGGTAAAAGCTTCAATTCGTTTCCGCGGCCGTGCGATTACGCATAAAGAAATTGGCCAACGAGTACTTGATCGCTTTGCAGAAGCTTGCAAAGATGTAGCAACTGTTGAAGTTAAACCAAAAATGGAAGGTCGGAGCATGTTCTTAATACTTGCCCCACTTGCCGAGAAAAAGTAACACGAACAATTTAGGAGGAACAGAACATGCCAAAAATGAAAACTCACCGCGGTTCCGCGAAACGTTTCAAAAGAACTGGAACTGGTAAATTAAAACGTGGCCGTGCTTACACAAGTCACCTATTTGCTAACAAATCTACGAAGGCTAAGCGTCACTTACGTAAGTCTGCACTAGTTTCTTCAGGCGATTACAAGCGTATTCGCGAAATGCTAACAAACATGAAGTAAGATCGAAACACACACTTATAGGATAAGCAGGAGGTAATGCACTATGCCACGCGTAAAAGGTGGAACAGTAACGCGCAAGCGTCATAAAAGAGTATTGAAATTAGCAAAAGGTTATTTCGGTTCAAAACATAGACTTTATAAGGTAGCAAACCAACAGGTAATGAAATCTTATAACTATGCTTACCGTGACCGTCGTAACAAAAAACGTGATTTCCGTAGACTATGGATTACACGTATCAACGCGGCTGCTCGTGTGAATGGTATTTCATACAGCACATTAATGCACGGCTTGAAAGTAGCTGGCATCGATGTTAACCGTAAGATGCTTGCAGAACTTGCAGTGACAGATGCACCAGCATTTGCACAACTTGCAGAGACAGCAAAAAAATCTGTAGCAAAATAAGATGAACCAAAATCCACTTTCGTTTTCATTCTTATATGGAAATGAAGGTGGATTTTTTCGTATGGGGGAATGGCTGACATGGCACAAACACTATTGATGTATATGGCCATCCTGTCACTCTGGGCGTTTGGGGCAATGGGATATGATAAAAGCCAAGCTAAAAAGAAAAAGCAACGTATACCAGAACGAAATCTATGGTTATTGGCAGTGCTTGGTGGTGGGGTAGGTGCATACATGGGGATGCAATTCTTTCACCACAAAACGAGAAAAACTCATTTTCGTATTGGATTTTTACTTCTAATGATGATCGACATCGTGTTGCTGCTAGCTATATATGGCGTAAGATTACCAACTACAGTTACATTTTAATATAAAAACGGAAATAGCCGTGTTCAGCTATTTCCGTCTACTCAAGATTTCATTAATTGTTCAATTGGATTCTTCCAGTTGATCTCGGCATGAGGATAATTCGTTCGCACTTCGGATTCGAGGAAATGAAAATCTTCTTTCGTCATACCTTGCAAGTTTGCTTCATTTTTCACCCAAATGAAAATAGAAACAACATCAAAGGAATCCGTCGTGGTGCCTAAATATTTCTCACCTTCGAACATCGCACCTTTATACGTAATAAAGAAGTTTTTACGGATATTCTTAACGTCATCATAAAAATAATATTGTTCCTTTTCATACGCTTCATCTAGCTTTCGCTTAGCATCTGTCAAATAGCGAATCCCCGCATAAAATAAATAGATAACAAGTGCTATAATGAAGACGCGGATCAATAAAACCATAAAATCAGCTCCTGCAAACGATGTAGTACTGTACTATACGGATGAGTCTGGTAAAAGGTTTCATTTTATAGCAAAATGGTGGAGGGAATACAAATGAAATTGCATCAACTATTTGAAATGCAAAGAGCGCTCGATACATATATACAAAAAAATCATCAAACGAACGAGACTTTTGCCGAAAGAGGGTTGGCATTAGTAGTCGAACTTTCTGAGTTGGCGAATGAGACGCGTTGTTTTAAATTCTGGAGCACAAAAGGTCCTTCAGCAGATGATGTGATTTTAGAGGAATATGTGGATTCTATACATTTCTTATTATCGTTAGGAATCGAAAAAAGTTTTGATGGATTGGAAGAATGGCCGGCAAGTGAGGCTACGGACCAAAACCTAACGCAACAGTTTATTCAAACAGGTCAATCCATTTATGTTTTCTTGGAATCCTTAACATTTGAAGATTATAAAATTGTTTGGAAGAATTACGGTGCCCTTGCGAATACGCTCGGATTTACAGAAGATCAAATTATTCAAGCATATATCGATAAAAACGAAGAGAACTACGCACGTCAACGAAATGGATACTAAGCGGTATCATTGACATCATCGTAATAGTAACTATAATAAAATTTCATAAATAAATAAATTGACAAAAAGACTGTTTTGATAATAATATTAATACAACACAGGTCGTACAGGGGGTATTTCGTTGAACGAATGGAGTAAGGATGATTTTGGATTGCGTTTAAAGGCACTGAGAGAACGTCGAGGATTATCGATGATGGCATTTGGCGCAGCAATCGGTACATCAGCCAGCCGAATTAAAGATTGGGAGCGTGGTAAGAACGCACCGTCCGCTGCTTGGATCGCTAAAATTTCAGAGCGTTTTTCTGTTTCTACCGATGAGTTGATTATGGGAGAGGTAACATTTACTCCGTATTTCAAAGCAACAGGTAATACAGTAGAATCACTCTATGATCGTCTTCGTGAAACGATGAATGTCGAATCCTCTGGTAAATGGCCAACAGAAATTGATGAGCTATATGCAGAAATCGATGCAGTGAATAAAGAGAAGTACCGTAGCGGAAAAGGACGTCGATCGGCTGAAAAAGAGCTGATGGAGTTAGCTATCCGCCTACCTAAAAAAGATGTACTAGAACTACTTGAACTCGCTAAATATAAAAGACGCACACTATAAAACGATGTTCCTTGAAGTCATTATACTTCGAGGAGCATCGTTTTTTAGCAGTATAGGATCAGCAGAGTGATTTAGTGGGAGGTACGATGGGATTTCTGATCGGTTTGCTTTAAGTCATGCCCGCTCTGAACGGAAATCTCCTACCTGGCACTATGCAACTACTCCTTAGTTGTCAAAATAACAAATAATCAAATAGCATGAAATGTGGGAAAACAGAATGAAATGCGTTATGATAGAGTCGTAGATAAACCCAAGGAGGATGAGTTGATTGAAAGCATTCGTTCATGAAAATGGTGAGTTGCACTATACAGATATCGCCGATCCCTCAGCTGGAAACGGTGAAGTCATTGTCGCATTGAAAACAGCAGGACTAAATCGACGTGATACTGCTATACCGAAAAGACGTGGAAACGCTTTAGAACCGTTGGCATTAGGTTCAGACGGCGCTGGCATAATCGAATCAGTCGGGGAAGGTGTGACGGATTGGCATGTTGGAGACGAGGTTATTATCAACCCATCACTTCGCTGGTTCGAAGAAAGCGATGCACCACCAGCTGAATTTGATATTATCGGTATGCCGGATCATGGCACCTTTGCAGAAAAGGTTTGTATTTCTTCAGAACAGCTAGAGAAAAAGCCATCACATCTTACGTGGAATGAATCCGCAGTGATCGCTCTATCCGGGCTGACAGGTTATCGGGCATTAGTAACGAGAGGCCGTATAGAAGAAGGGCAAACTGTCTTTATTCCTGGAGCTGGAAGTGGAGTCGCGACTTATATGATTCAATTCGCGAAGAAATTGGGAGCACGTGTCATCGTATCTTCGAGAAGTGAAGAAAAAAGAAAGCACGCAATGAAACTCGGTGCGGATGTAGCAATTGATACGAATAGCGATTGGCCTACAGAACTACAAGACGAACGGGTGGATCTCGTGATTGAGAGTGTGGGAAGAGCAACATTCAATCGTTCTCTTGACATTCTTAAAAAGGGTGGTCGTATTGTCGTGTTTGGTGCTACGACCGAAGATACTGTCGAGCTGAATTTGCGCGAATTCTTTTACGGTCAGTATTCGTTACTGGGCACTACAATGGGAAGTCGTGAAGAATTGCGGGAGATGTTAGCATTAGTTGAAGAACACCAAATCCATCCTGTTATTGATTCGGTGATTCCTCTTGAAAAAGCTAGTGAGGCATTTGCTAAGCTGGAAGACAGTGTACAATTCGGTAAAATCGTTTTAGCCATTTCAAAGTAAATTATATAACGGGTATAGAAAGGCAGTGGAGGTAGTGACGAAAGAAGTAAAGACACTGACAGATTTGGAAATCGCTTCAACAGCAACTATGCAACCAATTGAAAACATCGCAGACAAAGCAGGAATTCCATTGGATGCGTTAGAGCTATATGGAAAATACAAAGCGAAAATCAACGTAGACCTCATTCCAAAACAAACGTCACAAGCGAAAGTCGTACTCGTAACTGCCACTAGTCCAACGCCGGCAGGGGAAGGGAAATCGACAGTGACAGTTGGTCTCGGTGATGCACTGTCCCGTTTAGGTAAGAAAACCATGATTGCATTGCGTGAACCTTCATTAGGACCGGTAATGGGCGTCAAAGGTGGAGCGACGGGTGGCGGATTTTCACAAGTACTACCTATGGAAGACATCAATCTGCACTTCACTGGAGACCTTCATGCCATTACGACAGTTAATAATGCGTTGAGCGCTATGATCGACAACCATTTGCATCAAGGTAATGTGTTGAACATCGATCCACGCCGCATTACATGGAAACGTGTCATGGATATGAATGACCGTGCGCTTCGTCATGTGACGATAGGTTTGGGTGGACCATCACAAGGCGTGCCACGCGAAGATGGTTTCGATATTACTGTAGCATCCGAAATCATGGCCGTATTCTGTCTGGCGACTAGTTTACCAGACTTGAAAGAACGCTTATCCGATATTGTAATTGGCTATACGTATGAAAAGGAAGCTGTAACAGTACGAGATTTAGGCGTTGAGGGTGCGTTGACGCTTCTGCTTAAAGATGCTTTCAAACCGAACCTTGTCCAAACGATCGAAGGTACACCAGCTTTCATTCACGGCGGTCCGTTCGCGAATATTGCTCATGGTTGTAACTCGTTGATTGCAACGAATACAGCGCGTAATCTGGCTGACTATGTTGTGACAGAAGCAGGGTTTGGATCGGATTTAGGTGCGGAAAAGTTTATGAACATTAAAGCGCGCGTCGGTAAATTCCAACCGGATGCAGTTGTTCTAGTCACAACCATTCGTGCACTTAAAATGCAAGGTGGAGTAGCAAAGCAGGAATTAAAAGCAGAGGATAGTCAAGCGGTAGAAAAAGGTTTAGTCAACTTGGAAAAGCATATTGAGACGATTCTATCGTTCGGAGTGCAACCAGTAGTGGCGCTCAATCGTTTCGTAGGAGACACTGATAGTGAATTGCAGAAAGTTCAAAAGTGGTGTCAGGATCATAATGTAAAAGTCGCGTTAACGGATGTGTGGCAAGACGGTGGAGCCGGCGGGGAAGCTTTGGCAAAAGAAGTCTTAAAAGTGATGGAAGAGCCAAATAATTTCGCTCCCATTTATGAAGTAGAACAATCAGTTGAAGAAAAACTCACAGCGATTGTTCAAAAAGTATATGGTGGCACAGGCGTTTTATTTACCGATCAGGCTACGAAAGATTTAGCTGAAATTAAAAAGAATGGCTGGGATCTCTTGCCGGTCTGTATGGCGAAGACCCAGTACTCGTTTTCCGATGATCCAAGCAAATTAGGGCGTCCAACAGACTTCTCGGTTACAATTCGCAATATTTTACCGAAGCTTGGGGCAGGTTTCTTAGTTTGTTTAACAGGCGACATCATGACTATGCCTGGTTTACCAAAAAAGCCGGCAGCGCTCCATATGGATGTCGACTCGGCTGGCAATGCTAAAGGGTTAATGTGATGACTCTTAATAGTAGAGAAATAAAAAGCAAAAGGCCAATTTAAACTGTACCCTATAAGATGGACACTTTGAAAAAGTCCCTCTTATAGGGTATTTTTGTATATATATATATCGGGATTCTGGGGGCAATAAAATGACAAAACGAATATTTTCTAAA
>NZ_PDZE01000015.1:0-71475 GCF_002743415.1 Sporosarcina sp. P3 | reverse complement strand
GGTAGGTTGCCCACGTGTTACTCACCCGTCCGCCGCTAACTGTTGGAAGCAAGCTTCCAACAGTTCGCTCGACTTGCATGTATTAGGCATGCCGCCAGCGTTCGTCCTGAGCCAGGATCAAACTCTCCATAAGAGAAATTCGATTAGCTCGAGTTTCATTTGCTGGCATCAATTAAGATACTCATTTTGTTTATGTCATCGTTAGATGCATAAACTGTATTTCGTTAACGTTTTGCTGTTCAGTTTTCAAGGTTCATTTCGTCGGTCTCTCGTAAGAGTCAACTTTCTTATAATAACATCTCGCTGTTTTGTTGTCAACACTTTTAGTGAAAAACTTTTTCGCTGTGTTTTTCGCTAAGTCGCTAACTTCAAAAGCAACTTTATAAATATACCACCTGTTTCTAAATAACGCAAGTGTTTTCTTCAATTCTTTTTGATTTTCTTTTACACTCTATTAAATCCCTTGATTTAAGCAATAAAAAACAGCTCCAATATCGCTATTGGAGCTGTCAAATCAGTCTTTAGGACGCATTTGAGGGAATAACAGCACATCGCGGATTGATTGTGAGTTCGTCAACAACATGACGAGACGGTCGATTCCAATGCCGAGTCCACCTGTTGGAGGTAGTCCGTATTCTAATGCTGTAATGAAGTCTTCATCCATTTCATGCGCTTCATCGTTTCCTTGCTCCTTCTCTACCAGCTGCGACTCGAACCGTTCGCGCTGATCGATCGGATCGTTTAACTCGGTGAAGGCGTTAGCGTGTTCACGGCGTACGATAAATAGCTCAAAACGATCTGTATATCGCGGGTCTTCCGGATTCTTCTTTGCAAGCGGTGATACTTCTACCGGATGTCCATAGATGAATGTCGGCTGGACAAGTTCTTCTTCTACTTTCTGCTCGAAGAATTCATTCAGTACATGACCTACTTCCATAGAAGGAGTTACTTGTACGTTATGTTCTTTCGCTAGTTCATGCGCTTGTTCTTTCGTCAGTTGCTGCCAGAAGTCTACGCCTGTATATTCCTTGACCGCATCTGCCATGTGAAGTCGCTTCCAACGTGGGGCTAATTCGATTTGATCATCACCATACTGGATAGTAGTCGTACCGAGTACTTCTTGTGCGATATGAGCTACTAGGTTTTCTGTTAGTTCCATGATGTCGTTGTAATCCGCGTAAGCTTCATATAACTCGATCATTGTAAATTCAGGGTTGTGACGAGTGGACATTCCTTCATTACGGAATACACGTCCAATTTCATATACTTTTTCAAGGCCTCCAACGATCAGGCGCTTTAGATGTAGTTCAATAGCAATCCGCATATACAATGTCATATCAAGCGTATTGTGATGTGTAACGAACGGGCGTGCTGCTGCTCCCCCTGCTATTGAATGAAGCATAGGTGTTTCTACTTCAAGAAAGCCTTGCCCATCCAAGTAATGACGCATCGATTGTATGATTCGACTACGCATAATGAATGTTTCTTTGCTACCTTCTGTTGATATTAAATCTAGGTAGCGCTGACGATAGCGTTGTTCTACGTCTTGTAGGCCATGGAACTTCTCAGGCAATGGACGTAACGCTTTTGTTAAGAATGTAAAACTTGTTGCTTTAATAGAAAGTTCTCCTACTTTTGTTTTGAAAATAATACCTTGAACACCGACTATGTCTCCAAGATCCGCAGAGGTAAACAGCTTGTAAGCATCTTCACCGATAGCGTCTTGACGTACGTAAATCTGGATTTGACCTCCGAGATCTGAAATGTGAGCGAATCCAGCTTTACCTTTTCCACGCTTTGTCATAATACGACCAGCAATGGTTACTTCATGCTCGTTTTCTTCCAACTCTTCTTTTGACTGCTCCTCATACGTAGAGCGTATCTCGCTTGTCAGGTGCGTGCGTTCAAAACGCTGACCGAACGGATCCAAACCATCTTCACGTATATCATTCATCTTCTGGCGTCTCACCAAAAGCTGATCATTCATTTCATCCATATTGGACATTCCCTTTCACTCCTTCATGCTTTGACTGTCCCTATTCCCAGGATCAGTCGTCTGCAACTATTGTACACAAATTCCAAGGCTAACAAAAGGACAAACAGTTATCTCTTTCTATTGTATAGAAAAAACTGCCCTATTATAGAGCAGTTTGATCATTCAACGTTCAATCTTATCGTAAAAACTCTTCGACTTGTTCAACCTTTTTCCAAAGGTTCACTCCGTCATCCTTTATCGCTAGTTCTTCACGATAAAGTGTTCCTGTTGTAGGATTTTTTACATCCTCATTAATCTCAACAAGCGGTACAAGCACGAATGCCCGCTCTTGCATACGGAGATGTGGAATGATCAAATTCTCCAATTGGATGTGTTCCTCGTTATAAAGCAAAATATCCAAGTCTACCGTACGTGGGCCCCAACGTATTTTACGCATTCTGCCAAGCTTATTTTCAATAGACTGGCACGCGCTCAATAATTCCGTTGCTTCCAATGTAGTCTCAAGCCTTACTACGATATTCAAAAACTTCGCTTGTTCTGTTAATCCGACAGGCTCAGTCTCATATACGGAAGACACTTGTAACACGTTAATAGAAGGGTGTTCATTTAACAATTGTACTGCTTGCTGTAAATGTTCGAGTCGATCACCTATATTCGACCCTAATGACAAGTAGGCGCCATTCAAGAGAAACGCCCCCTCGTGATTTCCACGGAAACGGATGAGTAATGCCCACGAATCGGTGGATCCGGCTTTATAAGTACGACGCGCACACCATTTACCTTTTTCGCAAAGTCCGTCATGATCGTTCCCGCCACCGTTTCAGCTACTGTCTCGATCAAATGAACCGCTTCCCCTTCCACGATATTCTTGCACATTTCATAGACTTCTGCATAGTTCATTGTTTTCGATAAATCATCGGTTTGTCCGGCTTCTGCGAGATCCATCGCCAACGAAACCGTCAGCCGAAACCGCTGCCCAAGCTTATTCTCTTCAGGCAATGCACCGTGGTAACCATAAAACTCCATATCATTCAAATGAATATAATCCATGAAATCCCTCCATTTTATCGCTTACCCAGTGTACGCTGCTTTCTTCGTCAATACATCCATCATCTTGACCATACGTGAGATTTCTTTTACATCATGAACACGCATAATATGTCCACCATGCTCAATGCCGTAACAAACCGTTGCACCCGTACCTTCTATACGCTCTTCCACAGGTAGATCGAGCACTTTACCGATCATACCTTTACGAGATGTACCAAGCAAAACGGGATATCCGAGCTTCGCAATTGAAGACAACCCTTGCATCGCCAATATATTTTGTTCGAAATCTTTTGCGAAGCCGATGCCTGGATCCAACCAGATCATCTCTTCACTAACTCCAGCTAGCTTTGCAATATTAATACTCTCCTGTAAGTCTTCTATGACAGCCTCCATGAATGGTAGCTCGTAATGACGATTTTCACGATTGTGCATCAAAATGATCGGTACACCGTAACGCGCCGCCACTTCTGCGATCGCTGGTTCCCGCTTTGCGCCCCAAACATCATTAATTATACTGGCACCTGCTATAATCGCAGCTTCCGCCACAGCTGCTTTAGACGTGTCAATTGATATTACACAGCCAAGTTCTTTCGTGAGTAACTCAATCGTTGGTACAACTCGCGCTATTTCCTCTTCAACCGAAACAGGTGTATACCCTGGCCGAGTGGACTCTCCGCCGATGTCGATAATTTTTGCACCGTCCGCTAGCATTTTCCGTGCATGTTCAAGAGCCGTGTTTCGCTGTCCATACTTTCCGCCATCCGAAAATGAATCCGGCGTGACATTCAATATCCCCATAATTACCGTTTCTTCCGTAAAGTTGATCGTTGTTTCACCCAATTTATAAGATGCACGCGCTTTAGATAATTCCATTACTAGTCACTCACTTTCATTCGCTTGACAGCTCGTTGGTAACCGGCATGCAATCGTTGATAGATGGATCCTTCCTTGCCGGAAAACATTACTTCTCCTACCCGGCGGATCGGAACTAGTTCTTGAATCGCATTGGTAATAAATACTTCCTCTGCCCGTTCAAGTTCATCTTGCATATACAAGCCTTCATGGATAGGTAATCCTATTTCACCAGCCATTTCAATGACAAACGCTCGCGTCGTGCCAGGTAAAATTCCCGTTTCCAAGGAAGGTGTATACAACTCGCCTTGTTTCACCCAAAACACATTGGATGTAATGCCCTCTGCTACATAGCCGTCCGAAGTAATAAATAGACCTTCTGTTTCTATCAATGAAGGTAATTCTAAACGTCCTTTGACATTATTCGCATACTGATGTGACTTATGACGAATGCCACTTTCCGGTTCATTACGCGTTGTTGCAAGCCAAACGCCATCTTTTTCCGTATGTACAGGCGGCAGATGGAGCGTTTTCTGGAAGATTAGTACATTTGGTTGTTCATATTGTGTAGGTGCTAGCCCAATATCATGCACACCTGCTGATACATTCAATCGGTAATACCCATCCTCATAGCCATTCTCCTTATACAAAGAATAAATAGCCGATAAAATTTCCTCATCACTATACCGCATTTCAATACGATAATCGGCCAATGCTGACCGCAGGCGAATCATATGCGATTCGTAAAGGAATACATGGCCATCGTATGTACGAAACGTTTCAAAAAAACCTAGCCCGTAAAGAAACCCATGGTCAAATGGGGATATTTGTAACTCCTCCGCGACTACTTGCTTACCGTTCACCCAGCAAATCAATGCAGTTGCCTACTTTCTCTATGAGTCGCTAATTCCGCCATTTCTTTCGCTTGCCACAATGCTTTTGCTTTATTTAGAGACTCTTGATATTCAGCGGCAGGATCCGAATCAGGTACTAAACCCGCACCTGCTTGGATATGCACGATACCATCTTGAATGAATGCTGTACGAATGGTGATATTCAGCTCCAGATCTCCATTGAAACCAATCCAACCCATTGAACCTGTGTAGAGTCCTCTACGTGTCGGTTCTAATTCTTCGATGATTTCCATCGTACGTAATTTAGGATCTCCCGTAATTGAGCCACCAGGGAATACACCGTGCATAATAGGTGCCAAATCTTCAGAAGACGCAGTACCCCGAACATTCGATACTAAATGCATGACGTGCGAATACTTTTCGACAACCATGAATTCATCCACTTCTACTGTGCCTTCTTGACAGATCCCTTGAAAATCCGCACACTCGAGGTCGACAAGCATCTTGTGCTCACCTATTTCCTTAGCATTCGACACCAACTCTTCCTGTAAAGATAGGTCTTCCACTTCCGTCATCCCACGTTTTCTCGTGCCACCGATTGGGCGTGTACTCAGTTCAGTTCCGCGCTTTTTCAACAATAGCTCTGGAGAACCGGAAACCACTTCAAAATTCGGCGCTGCCATATAGGCCATATAAGGTGAAGGATTGAACGAACGCAGTGCTTCATACATCAATAAGGAAGGTGCTTCGAGCGGTTTTGATTGACGTACGGACAAATTCACTTGCACTACTTCCCCATCATCAATGAATTGCTGTACATCGCGCACCATTTGCTCGAATTGCTCTCCTGTTACAGAAACTTGTAGATCTTCTTCAGTAACGTCCACATCTACCGCTTGTCCAGTAGTAAATTGACGATTCAGTAGACCTTTTTGTGACGCTTCCGTCCATTCGTTCACCATATTATCCAACGCATGCTGCTTCTCAGGCAATGTCATAAAATAGACATCGCTATTCTCTATATCGAACACCGCCCATTGATCAAAGAGGTAAAAGAATACGTCAGGTGTCGCCAAGTCTTCCTTCGCAAGTATCGGTAAAGTCTCATAACGTCTAACATAATCGTAGCTGACCATCCCAATCGGTCCACCTTGATAGGCAGGCAGATCTTTTTGATGCTCCAGGTTATATCGCCTCATAAACTCATTCAGCAAGACTAGCGGATCATCTCCCGTCAGCCACTCTTCTTTACCATCACGCCACTCTAAATGTAAACCCGTTTTAGTTGCGTTGAACGTCACAAGCGGATCAAGTCCCGCCACACACATCTTCCCACCACGACCACTCTCTAATAAAACATGTCGTTCTACCGTTGTTGCAAGTTGGCGGTAGGCATAAAAAAATTCGTCTTTTGTCATGGAAGCCGTCTGATAGGCTACTGTATTCATGCTAGTTCCCCCTGCGTCTCTAGTATTCACTCTGCGCTTTCTTCTATCAACTGCTTAATCATCGTATCATCTAACGGCAACATCACTTTATCCGTAATCACACCTTCTTTATTAATGATATACGAAGTCGGATAGACTTTTATTTGATACATTTTCATGACTTCGCTATCCTTATCTAATAAAATCGGGAACGTCAATTTATATTCATCGACAAATTCTTTCGCACTCTCCACCTTGTTCTTCTCTGTTTTCGTCATATTGACCGCGAGTATTTCCATATTGTCGGACTCTTTATTGTCTGTATAGTAGTTTTCCATATGCGGCATTTCTGAACGGCATGGCGGACACCACGATGCCCAGAAGTTCAACATGACCGTCTTGCCACGATAATCGGACAACTTGACCGTATCACCTGAAAGTGTAGCCAATTCGAAATCCGGAGCTAAGTCTCCCTTCGCAAGTCCAGGCTTATCCGTGTCCGTAGTAGTTTGCCAATCCTCCGGCAAACGATCTACCACATCTTTCGGCAAACTCTCCATATTCAAGTCCTCATAACCCGGAAGGCCACCCGTTTCTTCTTCAATTTCCTTATTCAACAAGAAAATAATCGTACCCATGATAATTACAATTAATACTGAAACTATTATGCTCCACTTTTTACTCACAGTGAGCCTCCTCTGTTCTATGTATAACTAGCTTGGTTCATCTTAATTATACAGAATTTCACCCACTGATAACAGCATGATGATTACGCTATTTAGTTACTGGATATAAAAAGAAACTGTCGCTAGAAGCAACTTACTACTTCTAGTGACAGTTTCATATGTGCTATGGATACAATTACGATTTCGGACTCACCGCAGCGCTAGCAAAGGGTTCCCATGATACTTAGCCTATTACTCTTCGTCAAACTGATAAAGAGGTGTGCTTAAGTAGCGCTCTCCGTTAGATGGGATGATTGCTACAACTGTTTTACCTTCACCAAGCTTCTTTGCCACTTGCAACGCAGCCGCAATCGCCGCGCCGGAAGATACTCCTCCAAGAATCCCCTCTTCGCGAGCCGCTCGACGCGCAAACGTATACGCATCATTATTAGAGATTTTGATAATTTCATCATAGATATCCGTGTCTAAAACTTCTGGCACGAATCCCGCACCGATTCCTTGAATTTTATGTGGTCCTGGCTTATCTCCAGATAATACCGCTGAATCTTCCGGCTCTACCGCTACGATACGGACTCCAGGGAAACGTTCTTTCAACACTTGCCCTACTCCTGTAATCGTACCACCCGTACCAATTCCCGAGATAAATGCATCTACTTGATCTAGAGCATTAGCGATTTCTGGTCCTGTTGTCAGACGATGTATTTCAGGATTCGCTTCATTATTGAATTGTTGTGGCAAGAACCAGCCGTTTTCTTCCGCTAGTTGCTCAGCTTTCGAGATTGCACCTTTCATCCCTTCAGCACCTGGAGTGAGGACTAAATCCGCCCCGTATGCGCGAAGTAAGTTGCGTCGCTCTAAACTCATTGTGTCAGGCATTACCAGTACAGATTTATACCCTTTTGCCGCCGCAATCATCGCAAGTCCAATTCCTGTGTTCCCACTTGTCGGTTCGATGATTGTACTACCATCTTTTAAATTACCATTTTTCTCTTCTTCTTCGATCATAGCAAGCGCAATACGGTCCTTGACGCTTGAGCCAGGATTGAAAAATTCTAGTTTCAAATACACATCTGCGTCATCTGCACCTGTTAAACGATTTAATTTCACTAACGGTGTGTTACCTACTAAATCAATAACAGAATTTCCCACTCTACTCATTTGTCATCCGCTCCTAATACCTAGTATTTTAATATGCTTTATTGACTTAATGTTACTACCTTCTATTTCACTTGTCAATAATATCATCCAGAAGATTACAGTTTATCACTTTCTCACTAAACAAATTAAACAGCGAGTCCGTTGTCGAAGTAAATACAAGTCTTCATTCATTTTTGCGTAAAATATTTGCACGGATATTGGTAGCGCTTTCTACAGTGAGTACATAAGTTTGCATAGATTATTCAATTACCCGCTACCGCATAACGCAATAGGTAACGGGTCAGTAGTTTAGATTCTAATTATAGTAATTCTTGCAGTTCTTGCTCAGAGAATTGATACTTCTCCAAACAGAAGTGACATTGCGCTTCTGCGCCATGATCTTCATCAATCATCGCTTGGATTTCTTCAGCTCCAAGTCCTTTAATCGCTTCGCTAAAACGTTCTTTGGAACATTCACAATCAAATTTCACATCTACTTTAGAGAGAAATTCTACATTTTCCTGACCTAGTACTTCTGTTAAGATTCCTTCAGGAGTCAGTCCATTGTCAATCATAGTAGAAATTGCCGTCATGTTTGCGATTCTTTCTTCCAGCAATTCAATCGTCTCTTCCGTAGCTCCTGGCATGACTTGTAGAATAAATCCACCTGATGCTTTAACTGTATTATCCGGATCAACGAGTACACCTAACGCAACAGCCGACGGTACTTGTTCAGACACTACCATGTACTGAGTGAAATCTTCAGCAATTTCCCCGGAAATAATCGGTACTTGCCCTGTAAAGTAATCTTTCAAACCTAGATCCTTTACGACAGACAGCGTACCTTCCGTACCCACTGCCCCACGAACGTCTAATTTCCCTTGTTCATTTAACGGCAAGTGCGTTTGTGGATTCGTTGCGTAACCACGAACTTCCCCTTTTGCGTTAGCATCCACGACAATCGGACCTAGTGGACCATCGCCTTGAATTTTCACCGTAATGCTGTCATCACCTTTTAACATAGCTCCCATCATGACCGCTGCTGAAATCGTACGTCCAACAGCAGCAGTCGCTGTCGGCCACATTTGGTGACGACGTTGAACTTCTCCTACCGTTTCTGTCGACCTTACTGCGTATGCACGAATTTGTCCCTCAAAGGCCAACGCTTTTACTAAATAGTCTGTTGTCATTTTATTCTCTCCCTACAAATTTCTTTCATAAATTAGATGTAATCCTTTAAGTGTCAGGAAGTCATCTACAACATCAATCACCTTGGTTTCAGATGCAATTAAATCTGCCATCCCACCTGTTGCGATTACAGTAGGTTCTACATCAGAACCTTCTTTTATACGGTTGACAATTCCTTCTACCTGGCCAACGTACCCAAATATAATACCCGACTGCATAGCTGCAACCGTATTTTTACCTACTACATGCTCCGGCCGAGCGAGCTGAACGCGCGGAAGTTTAGAGGCACGATCAAACAACGCCTCCATAGAGATCTTAATGCCAGGCGCTATAGAGCCTCCCATGTATTCTCCGTGTTCATTGACATAGCAATACGTAGTCGCTGTTCCAAAATCTACAATAATGAGCGGACTTCCATATTCACGAATGGCAGCCACTGCATTGACGATTCGATCAGCACCGACTTCTCGAGGGTTTTCATATTTAATATTTAACCCTGTTTTCACACCCGGTCCAACGACCATAGGCTTTTGATTAAAGTACTTTTTACACATTTGCTCTAACGGGAACATAACGGGTGGCACTACAGAAGAAATAATAATGCCGGTGATGTCAGTGAACGATAGGCCCACATGTTGGAACATCGCTTTTACTTGCATGGCGTATTCGTCCTCCGTCTTATGTCGATAAGTTTCCATCCGCCAGTAGTGCTTCAGTTGATCTCCTTCATATACACCTAACACAATATTGGTGTTGCCGGTATCTAATACTAATAACATAGTCGTTATCCCCTCTTGCTTTGACTTTTTCCCGTACATCATATCATAATTTTACATCCAGATACTGTGAATGTGTATTGAACATGCTTCCCTTTCATAAGAAAACAGCCGACTGTATTCAGTCGGCTGTTAGGTTCGCTTAGTCTCTGCGTTCTTCATCAATAGATGGCAACGTCTTGTCTACTGTTCCACCTTCACTTGGCAAGTCGCCAATTGACGGGTCTTGTGGTGCACCCGTGCTATCGGGAGTTGTAGTATCCACAGGGGGTTCTTCTACAATCTTCTTGACATCGTTGCTACCCTCGTTGTTTTCATATGGGCGATCAGGCAATGTGCCATGATCTTTCAAGTGATTGATTTGTTCCGCATCCAATGTTTCGACTTCCAATAAAGTCGTAGCGATCAGATTAAGCAAATCACGGTTTTCAGTCAAAATTTGTCTTGTTCGTTCGTATTGTTCTTTGATTATTGTTTGCATTTCAGAGTCAATCTCGTATGCGATTGCCTCAGAATAATTTTGCTCAGAGTTGAAGTCACGTCCAAGGAATACTTGGCCGCCTTGCGTCTGACCAAACTGCATTGGACCAATTTTATCGCTCATTCCGTATTCTGTAACCATTGAACGGGCAATACCTGTAGCACGTTGGAAGTCATTATGCGCACCGGTTGATACTTCACCTAACACAATTTCTTCTGATACACGCCCACCTAGAAGACCTGCGATTTTATCGAGGAGTTCAGGTTTTGTCATAAAGTAACGATCCTCTTTCGGCAACATAACTGCATACCCGCCAGCCTGCCCACGAGGCACGATAGTTACTTTATGGACAATTTCTGCGTCATCCAGCATTAAGCCCACAACTACGTGACCTGCTTCGTGGAACGCAACAATGTTTCGTTCCTTTTTCGAGATGACCCGATTCGTTTTCGCAGGACCTGCAATGACACGATCCGTCGCTTCATCAATATCGGACATATCGATTTTCTGTTTATTTCTTCTCGCCGCCACAAGCGCTGCTTCGTTCAATAAGTTCTCAAGATCTGCACCAGAGAATCCTGGAGTGCGTTGAGCAAGAGCTTTCATATCAACTGTCTCTTCATCAAGTGGCTTGTTACGTGCGTGAACTTTCAACACAGCTTCTCTTCCTTTAACATCTGGACGACCAACCGTAATTTGACGGTCAAAACGTCCCGGACGAAGAAGTGCTGGGTCCAAAATATCCGGACGGTTTGTAGCAGCAACGATAATAATTCCTTCGTTTCCTTCAAATCCATCCATTTCTACTAGCAGTTGATTCAATGTTTGCTCACGCTCATCGTGACCGCCACCTAAGCCGGCACCACGCTGACGTCCAACTGCATCAATTTCATCAATAAATATGATACATGGTGAGTTTTTCTTGGCGTTCTCGAATAAATCACGCACTCGAGAAGCACCTACACCTACGAACATCTCAACAAAGTCAGAACCTGAAATCGAGAAGAATGGTACGCCTGATTCACCTGCTACTGCACGTGCAAGTAATGTTTTACCTGTACCTGGAGGTCCTACTAACAAGATCCCTTTTGGAATCCGTGCACCTAACTCCACAAACTTACTGGCATCTTTCAAGAAGTCCACGACTTCTTCGAGCTCAGCTTTTTCCTCATCTGCACCTGCAACATCATTGAAACGTACTTTCTTTCGATCGTCTGATTGCAGTTTCGCTTTACTTTTCCCGAAGTTCATCACCTTACCGCCACCACCGCCTTGCGATTGGTTCAGCAAGAAGAAGAAAAGGATAATAATAATTATGAATGGTACGAGTCCTGTAAAGAACGATACCCACGCGCTTGTTTCTTTAGGCGGCAGGATGTCAATCTCAGTACTTGTCGTCTTGACAATTTCACCGATACTGTCCATGTCATTTTCTGGAATGTTCGTTACGAAAGTTTCACCTTTCTCGTAGCCAGCCATTTCCCCTTTTACTTCATACACTAGCTGTAATGGCTGAAAAGTTGCATTTTCAACTTTTCCCTGTTCCAGCGCTGTGACGAATTCATCATACCGAATTGGTTTCATCTTCGGATTTGGATTGTTAAGCGAACTGAAAATCCCCATTATTGCTAGGAAGATCAATCCATATAAAAGAAAGTATCGAAGTATTCGATTCATCCCAAGCCTCCTCATCTCATTCAACAAAAACTAAACAGAAAACTATTGTAAATTTTAGCATAGATTAACACTACTTAACAAAAGAAATGCATTAATGAAAAAGGCTTGCATCCCTTTAGGTTAAAGTCTGATCAGAAAGAGTAGATTTCTTTTTTTAGCACACCAATGTATGGTAGATTCCGGTACTTCTCTGCATAATCCAATCCGTAACCTACTACGAATGCGTCTGGTACATCAAAGCCAACATAGTCAGCCTTTAAATCTACTTTACGTCCTGTCGGCTTATCCAACAACGTAACAATCTTGATAGAGTTAGCCTTTCTGTATTTAAACAGCTCCACTAAGTAATTCAACGTTTTTCCGCTGTCGATGATGTCTTCAATGATCAGTACATCGCGCCCTTCAATGCTAGTGTTCAAATCTTTAATGATTTTTACTTCGCCCGAAGAAACCGTCGCATTTCCATAACTTGAAACGTCCATGAAGTCCAATTCGATATACGTATCGATGCGTTTGATCAAGTCACTCATGAATGGCAATGCACCTTTAAGTACACCTACCGCCAAGGGGAATTTTTCACGATACTCCTCAGTTAATACTGCTCCGAGTTCTCGGACTTTCTCTTCTAGTTGCTCTTCTGAAATTAAAACATGCTCGATATCTTGCGCGATCATCGGCCCGTCCCCCTCTATTTTATCTTGTCTCGCCTTCTCGCGTAATCCATATGTATGAATCGCCTTCTAGTTGGCGGTGTGAAAACATCTCACTATACCGTACACCAGGCACTGCACATACAGTACCACTTGCTGTCGTAATGACAGGTTGCTGTTGCCTTTGCCTAATTCCAATCTTTTCATCAATCAATATCCGCTTTACACGTTTCTTCTCGGACATTCCTTTAAGTAACATTCTGTCTCCGGTCATCCGAAGCCGTACAGTTAGCGGAAGTTCTGACTCAGGTAATTGGAAATACCTGATCTCATCTGACGGTAAGAGCTCTTCAATTCTATACACGTTGGCATGATGCCAGTAAAACTGAAGATTTCCCCACGTATGCCAAATACCTTTCGCAAGTACTTTTGGACGAAGAGATGCTGGATCTATATCCCATTTTGTAATTAGCAGTTTATCATATTCCCTGACAAACCGATAGCCATACGCCAAATCAATTGTGACATTCCCAGCCGAGTCTGTAATGTGGTGTAACAGTTCATCTACTAATGCAAAATGCCACTCAGCGTTCTCTGTTGCTGGGTTAGTTAGACATTTTAATAGTAGTTGAATCACGCGCTTTTGTAAAGCGTAGGGAATAGCAAGAAATGCCTCCCGTTGAAAAGAGGGAAGCTGCTCATCCGTATACGTGACAATCGCTCGCCAATGTTGATCGGCTAGCTCTTTCAGCAAATTTTCATCTGCTTGCTGTTGTTCTGTTTGTCGGACTGTGTTGATCGCGACGGATGGATTTTCGTCTATTAAGATGGGTAGTACGTGATGTCGCATACGATTGCGCAGATAATTATCTTGCTGATTACTCGGATCTTCTCGGAACGTTATTTTGTGATGTGATGCATACGTGTACAATTCACTCTTTTTTAACGGGAGGAATGGACGTATGATTTTCCCAGTATGGGACGACCGCTGGATCGGCATACCATTTAATGATTGCCCTTTGCTTAATTGGATCAGCACTGTCTCCAGTTGGTCATCAGCATGATGAGCTGTCGCGAGAACAGTAAACTGCTCATTTGCCATCGTTTGTTCGAACCGCGCATAACGCTGTTGCCGACACACTTGCTGCATATTACCGCCCTGGCTTTCTAAGATAGCCGGAATAGGTACTTGTTCAGAATAAAAGGGTAGCCCGAATTCCTTGCACAGCTGCTTCACAACAGACGCATCTTCAGCAGATTCAACTCCACGTAACATATGATCTACATGGATGGCCGCCACTTCAATGACCAGAGATTGCTGATGCGTCGCAAGAAAGTGAAGCAGTGCCATGGAATCCACACCACCCGAACACGCGACTAATACACGAGAGCCGGGAGGAATCAACGTTTGCTTGTCGATAAACTTCAATACTTTTTGCTGCAAACTTCTCATGATCCATCTCCCTCCTCTCTCCATTCTAACATTGTTTAGCTAGAAATGATTCGAGGTTGCTTATTAGCCTTTGACCATTTTGGCACAATATGGCCAACTTTCATTACAAGAATCGTACGATCATCTTCTACCGACTCAAATACCCGCTCCATCTCCATCATTACTTGATCGGCAATCGTCCGGCAATCCATGTCTTTAAAACGTTCTATCGTTTGATTCATTACGTCTTCTTGGATATCAAGCGGTACATCTCCATTAAATATTCCGTCCGTCGTCATAACGACAATATCACCTGACTTTAGCTTTTCATTCTTCGCCTCTATTGAAAATGATGGTAAAAAGCCAAATGGTACAGTTTTGCTGTCTAACCGGATACACTCATCGCTTCTTTTAATGTAAGTACTCATCGAACCAGCTTTCCACGACCACAGTCGCCCTTCCTGCAAATCAATTAATGCCAAGTCGAGCGTTGCATACATATCGTCTAATCCATTCAATGCCATCATATAATGCAATGTATGGATAGCAGTTTCAGGGTCCATTTTTTGACCCAAGCATTCTCTCATTAGACGGATTACTTTCCTACTTTCGTGGTATGCATTGATATCTTGTCCCATTCCGTCCGATAACAGCACGGCTGACAAACCGTCATGAATCTTGAATAACTCATACGCATCACCACCGTTAAACGATCCTTTTCCTGCTGTTGTGACAATATCATATTCCAGTGAAAAACGAACGGCTGAACTAAAGGTTAATTGCACATGCGGAAAAGGGAACGGCTGATAAGTCGATTTTGAAATATACATCGGCTCTTCGTACATTTGCTCCAAGATCGGCAGTAGTAAATATTCTCCAACCGTTGTTTCCGCTTCAAAATCTGCCTTCTTTTCCGGGACAGAAATCACAATTCTGCAGGCACCCCGTTCTTCCGATAATATATCTATTTGGAAAAACTCTATTGCTTGTGATTGTAAACGATTCGCCAACTCTTCTTCAGCCAACTTATACGTAGTGAGGTCTTCCTTTACCTCTCTCATGACTTTTTCAATATGCGTACTCATATCGCGCAATTGCAGGGCTAACATTTTTCTCCCGTGTTGTAACTGCCCCATCAATAACTTGTTAGCTCCTCTCTCCTCCAATTCATTCATTAGTCCCTTAAAACGTAGACATTTATACTTCATCTGCTGTTCAACTCGAACACGAGCCGCCTTTTTCGTTGCTGAATAGGTAGTTTCCCATTCATCAATTAATGGTTCTATACTGTCCTCTTCGCTCTCCCAACACTTTCGGTAACGAAAACAAGATTGACAAATAGACGGCACTTGACTTGTCGCTGCTACTTCCTCTTCAGGAGACAGACGATCATTCACGAGCGTTGACATAAAGTGAGCAAATTGTTGGAACTCTGCCAATTGACCGTCTAGTTTATCCGCCAGCCATTGCTGTCGTTTTTCGGATATTCCTTCTTGTTTCGGCAATAAAACTTGTCGTATTTGGCTTAATTTGCGTGAAGGAATTAATAGTAACAGTAGGGCCGCGGCACCAACCGTGGAAAAGTGAACGGTATCCAGAGGCAGTGTCGCATCATATAGAAGGAAAAAGAGCGAAACAAAGACACTGCCGGTGATGACTCCAAGCTTCCCAAAGCGTTTCAGCGAACCCGCTAGCAAACCCGTCATACCATATAACGCCATCATGCCCGTAAAGGATAATTCCGATACACCTATAATTAACGCGATAATCATACCGACAGTTGTAGCGAACGGTACTCCCCCTACTACGGCAGCTACAAATATCGCTAAAAATAAGAACACTCCAGCAACAGATACCGTACCAATTTGGAATCCTCCCATCCCGGTAGCTGCAAGCGCTCCCACAATACACATCGCGCTGATCTGCTCAGGATTCCATGGTCCATACAGCATCCTTTCTATAGAAGGAAAAGCTAACAACATGAAAATCGTCATGAACAATGCAAGCAATGCTTCTAACCCTATCGACAATTGAATCGCTAAAGGCAACATCCCGTCGCCATACTTTACAAGTTGCCAGACTAATTGCGGAATAATCATTGCTCCCGCCACAGCGATTGGAACAGATCTCTTCACAACTGGAATTTTAATGATTGAATGAAACAGTAACAATTGTGCTAAATGAATGACAGCTTGTCCTACCCCAAGAAACGCGCTGCCGGCCATACCCCCTATGAATACATAGATCATGTGTTGACGGTAACGCATACTGGCCAATGCCCAGATCGGCAAGAAGAATGGTACAGCCATATCAAATACTACCGCTTGCGAAAGAAAGAATGATCCCACTAAGAAAAGAAGAGCAGTTAGTAAGTATACTTTCCGATTCATCAGTTCTTGCCAGTACGCCCTGAACATTTGCACAATTGGTCTTTCCATATTGTCAATCATTTTCATTTCCCATACCCCCTATGTTCTCTTACATAAAACTATACATGGGACTTGCGAGAAATTTTGTCTGTTCGTGGCGGCATATTCACAAAACATTTCGACGTATTCCGTATGTTTATTTTTTAGCAAAAGAGTTGTTGACAGTTTTTCAAATGCCTAGTATGATAAGAGACGTTGCGTTGGGAATTGTATAATCTTAACGAGCGTATATCTTGGCGGTGTAGCTCAGTTGGCTAGAGCATTCGGTTCATACCCGAAAGGTCGTGGGTTCGAATCCCTCCGCCGCTATAATAGAAATACAAAAACCCTCTTGCTTAGGCAGAGGTTTTTTTGTCGGGAAGAATGATCCAAATAGTGGATTTTAACATTCGTTAAGACCTGGTTTGATTACTGTTTTATTAATAGTGCGTAATAAGCGGCGTTGGGTTGTGGTTCTTATATGTACTCTTTCTTTTCCTATTTGTTCAGGAGGTTGTTGTTTTACTGGCAGTATAGGTGAGAAATTTCATTGTCCCACTTCGGTGCGTGTGGAAGGCTCTCGCGATGTTGCTGAGCTTCCTCGTATTAGAACCAGGACTCTAGGCTAGAGGCAATCCCCTACGAGCTCGCGCTGGGAAGATGAATACTCACTAATTTTAGTACTAAACAACCTATCGAACGCTGAGCTGTTACATGAATCAAGAGTTCCTAACTTTTGCCTCTCGAATTTTCGGCACAAAAAAACGCATGCTCCATAGTGCGGAACATACGTATAGGATGTCATCTGATTTTAGTTTACAGTTGAATCAGTCAGCAAGTTATCCTCTTCTGGCTCCACGACCGCCACGCTTGGACTCTGTCGCTCTCTTTAAGGTAGTTAGACGTTCTTCGCTGTCCTTCATGAATTTTGCCATCTTCTGTTCAAAATTCTCTGGTCGTTCAAAGCTCGGTTTGCTTCCTTGACGAGGTCTAGTTGGACGTTGTGGACGCTGTGGACGTTGTTCTGACTCAGGTTTAGCCTTACGGATGGAAAGACCGATTTTACCGTCAGATCCCACATTCATTACTTTGACTTCAACCATATCGCCGACTTTTAAATGATCATTAATATCTTTGACATAATTGTCAGCTACTTCACTAATATGGACTAATCCTGTGGATCCGCTTGGCAATTCAACAAATGCCCCAAAATTTGTGATCCCGGTTACTTTACCTTCTAACTTGCTGCCTACTTCAATTGACATAAAAAAAATGCTCCTCCTTAAGTTTTAAGCGGCTCGTAAGCCTATCAACCATATTGGCAGTGCCTGTATTTTACAGGCTCCTACCTATATTATAGCCAACAAAAAAAGAGTGTCAACATGACTACTCTTTTATTATGTCTTTTTCTGACTCCTTTTTCTTATCAGGGATGGAAAAAATGATCTCATCGGACTCAGACAAAAAGTATTCTTTGCGTGCAAGTTTAGCAATATACTCATCATCATCCAAACGAATTAACTGCCTATTTAGTTGCTCTTGCTGTTCCTTCAAATCCTCTAGTGTCGCTGTTGCTTCGGCTTTTTCCTTATGTTTGGCAGCCAAAATTTCTTTCTGTCCAGCATTCATATTGAATAAACTTCCAGCAACGACACAAACGATAACAAAAAATACAGCCAACCGATTACGCAGACGTTTTTGTTGTGCTTTTTTAAAATTTTCTTTTTTTTGCATGGAGCGCACATAGTCTGTATCGATTGATGTTACATTCTTTGTTGAGGGCTTCTGTGTTTTTTTCATGGCGCACACACCTTTCTGCCGTAATCTACTAATGTAATCTATTATATAGTACTCTGCATTTATTTTGAAGGAATTTCCCTACGTTCTTTACTAATCTTATAACCGGTGAAGTAATTAGTGACAGAATAGAGAAAATTAAATAGAAAATGCGTTGATTCAATAGGTAGACAAGACGAATGATGAGCCAAATCGGCCTAAGCACCACAAGTAACAGTAGTCTACCTATGATTCTAACGGGATGATGAAAGACCGTGGCATACAATAACAAGCCACTAACCTGTGCTACGGGGTCATACATTCTCCATGCCCCGTCGCGTACCATAATTAATACCCAAAACGATACTATTCCCAGCGCAATCCAGATAAGGCATTCCAACCAGAATGCCCATCTTCTAATGAACGAACGATTGCCGCACGCAGCGACAATAGTTCCGAATAAATCCATTACAATTCCAGCAGCAATTCCTGTCCCGATCATCGCCAATAGACTGAAGAACTGGACGGATAAACTCATCCGAATAATTTATGGAGGAAACTGCGTGAGCCTGCTTCTTCATCATCGTATTGAAGTGTTTGGACGGTACCTTCAAGCGTGAGTAAGCCCTTGTCCACATCTAGATGTACAATACGCAGTTCCTCCCCACGAATTTGCAATACGCCTAGCGATGTTCTAACGAGAAATTCCTCCTGGTCAAAGCGGTCGATCGTTTTTACGGATGTGAGGTCCATTCTTTTGCGATTGCGCATCGTTACTACATGGTCTCCTGATGGAATAGTATACATCGAGCTGTCTGTTTGAATCTGCATATGCGTCCCCCTTCTCTAGTACGTTCCCCATATTCTATGCAGAGGCTTGGCCAAACATGACAAGTCGCTTTTAAATCGAAATGCAAATCCTTCATCCTACCCCCTTTAGCTTATCTATTAAAAAAGACAACCTGATATCAGGCTGTCTCCTCGTTAATAAGCTTTACTCTTCGTCATCCACAAACTCAGGTTCTACCTTCTCTAACCGTTCTTCGCTAGTGATCGTGTACATACCTGCTGCATCTTCCTTTTTAGTCGATGCTTTCAACTCATTTACCGTAGCATGAACAATCTTCTGACCGAAGCGAATTGACAGCTCATCACCTGGTTTAACGACCGACGATGCCTTAGCTATTTTTCCATTAATCGTAATTCTGCCTTGCTCGGCCACTTGCTTCGCAAGCGTACGGCGTTTGATAAAGCGTGATACTTTCAAAAATTTATCGAGCCTCATTTGGATTCTTCCTTTCGTTTGGCCTGTTGCCAGAACTCTTCTAGTTCATCTAATGTATAGTCTTCAAATTTTCCGCTTCCTTGTTTCACGGACTGCTCCACGAACTGGAAACGAGTCTTGAATTTTTCGTTGGTGTGCCACATGGCCTCTTCTGGTGAGATCTTCAGGTATCTTGCAATGTTAACGATAGTGAATAGTACGTCTCCAAGTTCGTCTAACTGTTGCTCCGGCCCGCCATTTTCCACTTCGGCTTGAAACTCCTGCCACTCTTCCTGGAACTTATCGAAGGCTCCTTCGATGGACGGCCAGTCAAATCCTACTTTGGCTGCAGTCTTTTGATAATTATAAGATGTCAACAAAGAGGATGCCAAACGTTCTTGCCCTTCTAATAAGGTAGATGGTTTCGTTTTTTCCTGGTCCTTAATTGCTTGCCAGTTCGTCAACACTTCTTCCGTTGTGTCGGCTTGCGTTTGCGCAAATACATGTGGATGTCGTCGAATCATTTTGGAGCCGACGACCTCGAGTACGTCTTCCATGGAGAAATATCCATTGTCTTCTCCGATTTGCGCATGCAGGAAGACTTGCAGTAAAACATCTCCTAGTTCTTCTATGATTGCGTTGTCATCTTCTTCATCGATGGCTTGGATCAACTCGAAAGATTCTTCGATCAAATAGCGCTTCAATGATTCATGCGTTTGCTCGCGATCCCAAGGGCAACCAGCGGGTCCACGTAACGTAGCAATGATGTCCCTGAATGAACTCCATTCTTTCAGTCGTTGTTCGTGATCTAGCAGCGGTGGTACATAGACAGTCGTTAAATTATTCAACGTCACTGTACGGTCAAGCTCAAATAGTGGTATTTCGGTCAGTTTCTCATCTTGTGAACCTGCTGACGTAACGATGGTTACAACATGATGATCAGGATATTTCTCCATTAAAGACAATTTCACGTCAGAAGCAACGAATGCATCATAGACTTGTCCAATTAGTATGTGCTGATCCATGCGCACGTCATCACGTTTCAAGTCCGTGCCATCAAGTAATTGGAATCCTTCAATCGGATCTATACGTAGCGCTGTAAAAATCGGATCCAAAAAGCTACTACCACCCGCGATATGAAGTTCAACCTCACCCGCCCGCTCTTTTTCAATTAAGAGTTGCACCGTACGTTCCGCTACAAGTGGGTGACCCGGCACAGCGTATGTAATCGGCTGTTGCGTACTTAGTTCAAGGAGTGTATCGACGATTTGTTGGTAGACGTCTTCAAATGCATCATTTGCTTCGTAAATTGAATCAAAGCTTTCCATTTTTAATCCTTCCACACGTAAATCTGTAACGACTGGATGTTCTTCCGTACGAATGTAGAGATGATCCGCTTGTTTCAATAATCGGTACGTGCCTAGCGACAATTGTTCTACATCACCTGCACCAAGCCCAATAACAGTTATTTTATTCACATAATTCACCTTCTATTTTTAGTTAGCCATAGTTGAGCGGTCGCCAATCGTTTTCCAAAAGGTAGTAAGTACCACTCTTTTTCTTTCATTATACGTGATTTCAAGATGACAAAAAGGAATATGATTGCCCCAATTGCAACAGCTGACAATGCAGTTAACGTTGAACTGGCGCGTGAGGGTAAGCCGTCAAACAGCCAATAGTCCGCAAAAAGCATCCAGGGAATTAATACCCCTGCCATTGCAACGCCTGCGCTAATCAGCACAGTGTAAAAATGTCGCGGAGCCAATGGAAACTTCCAAAGTCTCTTAAAATACATAATTAATAATACAGCAACCACCGCGAACGCAGTAGCGCCTGATACGGCTGCACCTTCAATACCATACTGTCGAACCATCAGTGGTGTAGTCAACAGTTTTATTACGACGCCAAGCAACATGAATAGCAACGGCGCACGCACTTTTCCACTCCCTTGAAGGATAGCCGTCAGTGGCAAAATAATCGACAACCAGAAAATCTGGATACAGAAAATGATCAGCGCGACAGATCCTGTTCGTGTTTGAAACAGCATTTCATTGACGAAAGGCAGTATCAGAACTAACCCTATCGTTGCAGCCCAGCCGAATAAGATAGACGTCCGGAACGTCAAACTAATGAACGGTAACGCGCCTTGTCCATCATTTTTGGTTGCATGATGCGCTATTAACGGCACGAGCGCTAACGCCAACGTAGATGCAAGTAAAATACCCATTTGCGCAAGTGGCTGCCCCCTATCATAGACGCCTTTCATTTCCATCGCAGCCTCACTCATTGCACCTGCTTCAATTAATGCTTTATAGATTGTGAATGAATCCACCAATTGGAATACTAATAAAATTAATGAACTTGCACTAACGCCGATGCTAATTTTAGTCAGATCTTTAATCACTTGCCATGACTTTACAGTATCTACCGGCATCCTTTCCCGTTGTAGGAAAAACCATACCAGGATTAAGACGCCTATCACTTCACCGACAATCGCTGCCCACATTGTAATTTCACCTATTGTATAAAGCGATATGCCCGCACGTATCGCCATCCACGTACCTGTTAGCACAATAATTACTCTGAACAACTGCTCTGAGACGTTTGAAATGGCTACAGGTATCATTTGCCCTTCCGATTGAAAAACACCCTTCAGTACAGCCAGAAACGGTAGCACAAGAACGATATATGAACCGGTTTGCAAAACAGGTGCTAATGCGTTGTCACCCATTAATTCAGCAAAAAAAGATGAACTTGAACGTAAGAGGAGAAAAACTCCTACCGATAAAACGAGAAGGTAAATGAGTGACACGCGTAAGATCCCGCGCGACTCCCCAGGACCTTTGCTTTCCGCAAGCAACTTAGATACCGCGACAGCAAAACCTGAAGACGTCCAAACAATAAATATTCCGATGAACGGATATACTTGCTGGTAAATATAGAATCCTTTATCTCCAACTAAGTTTTGAAATGGTACACGATAGACCGCACTCAGCACTTTGACGATGATGGCGGCAATAGTTAAAATCGATGCACCTTTCATAAACGACTTCATATTCCATTTAGTCAACGCCATATATGCGCCTCTTTCATTCGATAATGATTTCTAGTATACCATCCCATCATGTCAAAGTAGACGTGTGACCGCAATCAATAAAATTATGACACCACTCATGAATGTTCCGAACTGACCTAGTGACATCTTACCAATTTGGACACCTGCTAGTTTCGCACCTAGTCCTACACCAATAGACAATGTTATATAACTACCAACAGCCGCCGATAATGCGATTGCGATTGGTGACAACGCCAAAAGACCTGCTCCGACACCGTTCGTTAATGCATTCGCAGAAAGCGCAATACCGAGTAGTAATGCTTCCCCCAAACTAATATGTGAAGATCCGTCAAAATCCATTTTTTCCGGTTCACTGAACACATTCGCTTGAGGTTTTCTTGGTTGACGAAAGGCGATTATCATGATGCGTATCCCAATGACGCTTAGTACAGCAAACGCTATGAGATCAGGGAGTATGCCTGGTAGCATTTCGGCCAGCCATGCACCGGAGATGATGCCGATCAAACTAAAGATAAAACAAATTACCGCAATGAGTGCATTCGACATGAATGGAATACGGACTCGCTGTACCCCGTAAGATAGTCCGACTCCAAAGTTGTCTATGCTAGATGAAATTGCAAAGCCTACGATCAGTAGCCAAGTCATTCCGCTTCCTCCAGCCTATTTGGTTTTATCATACTATACGTGCACAATGAGGGTGGCGTGTGTGCGCTAGGCGCAGAACTAATCTCTCCAATGAGCGAGGGGAGATTAGTTTATAATTTCCACTTCAGAGTGGGACGCATTCCGGTAGGCGTGGCTTGGACCTCATTGAAGTTATTGGTTGAATGTAAGATTCGTTTTTACTTAGTTAAGGTCCAGATTAGACATAATTTCAAACACATTGAGCGGTTGCCGCGTAAGTATGATCGCTTGCGGAGTCTGATAGAGCGCCTGCGTATGTTGATAGAGCGGAAGTCAGGCACCATAGAGCGGTTAACTTTGAATTATGAGCGCTTGGAGAGATTTATGAGCGCCGGTACTACGCTCTCATAAATAATCCGCAGACCTATAACAATGCGTGTACCTTGAATGTCGAACTGTGCTTCGTTCACTTCATTCACTCGTTTCATAAATAAAAAAACGCCTCCCCTATACCTGATAGGAAAGACGTTCCATTATTCATCTTCATCTGGGGTTAGGCAAAATCAGTTCCTTTGAAACGGACACGCCCGAGCGTATTGCAGCTTTTCCTACTGCATGTGCAACGATTGTCGGGATACGGTCATCAAATGGATCTGGAATGATGTAATCATCACGTAGATCTTCATCATTGATCAAATCTGCAATCGCGTATGTCGCGGCAAGTTTCATCTCTTCGTTGATCTCTGTTGCTCTAACGTCTAGTGCTCCACGGAAGATTCCAGGGAATGCCAAGACATTGTTGACTTGGTTAGGATAGTCAGAGCGGCCTGTTGCAATAATACGCACTCCATACTCGTCTGCCAATTCAGGCTTCAACTCTGGCATTGGATTCGCCAGTCCAAATACGATTGGATCTGTATTCATCGATGCAATCAATTCCTTCGTCAGCAAGTTCGCAACAGATACACCGACAAATACGTCTGCGCCCTTCATTGCTTCAGCTAAGGAACCTTCAATTTTATTGAGGTTCGTGATGCGTGACATTTCATGCTTAATGTCATTCATCGCATTCTCGCGGCCCTCATAAATAATACCTTTTGAATCACACATAATAATGTTTTCGAAGCCCATATTCAATAATAGTTTCGTAATCGCAATTCCAGCAGCACCTGCACCGTTCAAAACAATTTTCACTTCTTCTTTTTCTTTTCCAACTACCTTTAATGCGTTAAGTAATCCCGCGCCTACTACAATTGCTGTACCATGCTGATCATCGTGGAAGATCGGGATACTACATTCTTCACGTAATCTCCGTTCAATTTCGAAACAACGAGGAGCAGAAATATCTTCAAGGTTTATAGCTCCGAATGTCGGACTCATTGCTTTTACGATATTGACAATTTCGTCCACATCTTTTGTATCTAGACATATCGGGAATGCGTCAATTCCTGCGAATTGCTTCAACAGTAAAGCCTTTCCCTCCATTACTGGCAATGAGGCTTCAGGCCCGATATCTCCGAGTCCAAGTACAGCCGTACCATCTGTCACAACCGCTACCAAATTCCCTTTGATTGTATATTCATATGCAAGAGATGGGTCTCGAGCGATTTCTACACAAGGTTCAGCAACTCCTGGTGAGTACGCCAAACTTAAATCCTCTTTATTTTCTAACGGCACTTTCGAAACAACTTCCATTTTTCCATTGTGAATTTGATGCATGTGTAAAGAGGATTTGTAATTCCTGTTCATAATATCGCTCTCCCTGTCTGGTTTTTTATTGTTCATTCGTGTTGGTAGTGATTATAAGCGTAAATGCAAAGTAAATACAAGTAATAATTTTCTGTCTACTCTAAAAATTGTAAATTCGTAAGCGGTTACATTACTTCTATCTCGGGTTTTACAGAGCCTTTAAATATTTTTAAAAAAGTTTTGACTTTTATGCTTTTTCGTAGTATGTGAAACCTTTCACTTTTTAAATTACGTCTTGTGAAGCCCTTCACTAAGGGGTTTTGTGAAAAGTTTCACGTAAAGAAAAACGTTTCAAAAAATCAGGATATGACGATAGTATGTGAAATATTTCACTTTTTAAATGAAGAAAAATATTGAAATGCTATTAACATAAATACACTTAAAAAGTAATTATATGTAAGTGCGGCTGTTGGATTTCTTACAATTTTTAGGTTAAATAAAATTTCTTTATTGGTCATCCATGTAAAAATAGCACGTCGTTTTAAATTCATAATAAATTACACATCAAAAAACTCACAGTAGATGAGTCTACTGTGAGTTTTAGGTAAAAAATTTAATACATTTAGTAAATCCAATTAACTTTCCATCTGTTTTGCCAAGAAATTAGCTGCTGTCTCCGCTGCTTTTTGCTCGACTTCTCCAACAAAATGAACTTTTGATAGCAAATAGATTGCACCGATTGCGTCACCGTTTGTGATAACCGGTACAACACAATAAGATTTAACCTGCTCTACTTGACCTGGTACCCATTCTACCGTCTTCTCATGCTTCTCGATGACAGTCGATCGGCCGTTAAGGATTTCTTCGCATATCGGTGCCAACTGTCGATTCATATAGTCTTTCTTGGCAAGACCTGCTACCGCTAGCATTTCATCGCGGTCACTAATCAGCGCAGGAGTACCAATCGTTTCATAAAGTGATTCTGCATATTCCATAGCAAATTCGCCAAGCTCTGAAATAGGTGAATACTTCTTTAAAATGACTTCCCCTTCTCGATCAGTGAATATCTCCAGAGGGTCCCCCTCACGAATGCGAAGCGTCCTTCTAATTTCTTTTGGTATAACTACTCTTCCCAAGTCATCAATTCTGCGGACGATACCCGTTGCCTTCATGTATAATGCCTCACTTTCTCGAAATTAAATGTATTTCTGAGGATAGTATGCATCAACATTGGTCATTTTATGCAATCGAGGTGTTACAAGGCATCCGTAGATTCTACTTCCTTCGCTGTTTCCTGCATCGTATGGACCATCTCTTCTACCATATCAAATTCTGTAAACTGATTAGATTTCTTTTCATTCACGGTTACAATGATTTGTCCGTTGTCAATTGTCAGTCCAACCGCATGGCCAAACTTCAAGGAATGTTCCATCAGCTTTGCACCATCAGCGCGAGCAGTTCCTTCTGCCGACATGCGGATTTCCACTATCCCTTGTACTTTTTTAATGGATAGTACGCCTGCGTCACGTCCCCATGCTTTCATACGTCCGACGCGGAGTAATAAGTCGGCTTCGAATGGCATATCGCCAAAACGGTCGATCATTTCATCGACAAGTTCCAAATAATCCTCATCACCCGTAATGGCTTTTACGCGTTTATACATTTGAATTTTTTGATAACCGTCTTGAATGTATGATTCAGGAAGATAAGCATTGATAGGCAAGGAGATTTCGACATCCACCTTATCTTCTTTCACGACGCCCGTCTGTCTTTCTTCTATCGCCTCTTGTAGTAACTGCGAATACAGATCGAATCCAACGGAATCAATGAATCCGTGTTGTTGCGAACCGAGTAAATTTCCTGCACCTCGAATAGATAGATCACGCATGGCAATTTTAAAGCCTGAACCCAGCTCAGTAAATTCTTTGATTGCTTGCAAACGATTTTCGGCAACTTCTGTCAACACTTTATCACGCTGATAAAGCATATAGCTGTACGCTACGCGATTAGAACGACCAACCCGGCCACGTAACTGATAAAGTTGTGATAGTCCCATGCGGTCTGCATCATGGACAATCAACGTATTGACGTTCGGAATATCGATCCCGGTTTCTATAATGGTCGTTGTTACGAGCACATCAAATTCTCCTTCAAGAAAACTCAAAATCACTGCTTCGAGTGCTGCTTCCCCCATCCGACCATGTGCAGAAGCGATGCGTGCTTCCGGTACCAAGTCACGGATTTCTTGCACTTTACGGTCCATATCTTCTACGCGATTATATAAATAGAAGACCTGTCCGCCGCGTCCCATTTCTCGCTCAATCGCTTCACGAACGAGCCCTCCATTATCTTCCATGACATATGTTTGGACAGGGAAACGGTTAGCTGGTGGCGTTTCAATTACAGATAAATCGCGTACTCCAACCATCGACATATGCAAAGTCCTTGGTATCGGTGTTGCAGTTAATGTAAGTACGTCCACGTTATTTTTTAATTGCTTTAACTTTTCTTTATGCGTAACACCAAAACGTTGCTCTTCATCAACAACAAGAAGCCCAAGGTCTTGATAAACTACGTCTTTTGACAATAAGCGATGTGTACCGATGACAATATCGATAGTACCAGCTTTAACTCCTTTAATCGTTTCATCTTGTTCTTTCTTAGTACGGAAACGATTAAGTACGGAAACCGTTATAGGATAATCTGCAAAACGTTCTTTCATCGTCTCGTAATGTTGCTGCGCAAGGATAGTAGTTGGCACTAAGAATGCTACTTGTTTACCGTTCGTTACGGCTTTAAATGCCGCACGAATTGCCACTTCTGTTTTTCCGTATCCCACATCTCCGCATAATAATCGATCCATAGGACGTATACTTTCCATATCCTTCTTAATTTCATTGATGGATTGTAACTGGTCCTGTGTTTCTTCATAAGGGAAAGCGTTTTCGAATGAACGTTGCAAATCATCATCTTCACTAAATGCAAAGCCTCTTTCCGCTTCCCGTCTGGCATATAATTTGATCAAGTCATCCGCAATGTCCTGAATGGCAGCTGTTACTTTACGTTTAGTTTTGACCCAATCCGTACCTCCGAGTTTATGTAGCTTCGGCTCTTTTTCTCCGGAGGCAACATACTTTTGGATTAAATCAATCTGGTCAGCTGGCACGAAAAGTTTATCCTCACCGCGATAACGAATATCCAAGTAATCTTTCTGGATGCCTTTAACGTCCAGTGTGACTACGCCATAGTATTTCCCAATACCATGATGAACATGAACAATATGGTCGCCCGGCTTGATCTCTGAATAACTTTTAATGCGTTCAGCATTTGTTAGTTTAGGCGGACGCGCTTTTCGTTTCGGTTTACCAGTAAATAATTCGGCGTCTGTAATAACGGCAAGTTTCTGAAACGGTAATTCAAACCCTGCAGACAAATCCCCTTCTAGAATGGACAGCACACCTTCTCTACTAGGCTTGCCATCTATCGTTGCTTCTATATCATATTCTCGTAAAATTTCTTGGATTTTCTTCATTCTCTCAGTTGAAGAAGCTAACAGAAAGACATTATAGTTCCCTTGTTTCCAGCGTTCTATTTCATTTTTCAACAGTGGCATCTGACTATGGAACTGTTGCATTGGCTTACAGGAAATCGAAATAGACTTCTTGATAGTGAAACCAGGTACTGCACGTGTAAACAGAGATAAGTAGAGTTGCTGCTGACTAATATCTGTAAGTACTTGCTCGTATTTCCACGCGAGTTTCGTGTCATGCAACATTTTTCCATCTTCGAGCATCGCAAGCTGGTACTCCTGCTCTTCCGATTCCAAGGTAGCCACAGATTCTTGTATTCGACCTAGTTCATCAAATAGTATGACACCACTATCAGGGAAGTAATCAGTCAGCATGGCGCTCGCTTCAGTAGAAAATGAAGCGTACTTTTTCATCGTATCCGGCACAATCCCGTCTTTCATCATGCCAACGTCCTGCATAATTGTCATCAATAGTTGCTGCTGTAATTCTTCACTTTTGATTTTGGTCAGACTATCACCAAGCGCTTGTTCCACCTTTTCTGAGACTTTCTGTAATTCATCAGGCGTCCAGATGAATTCAGTCGCTGGCAACAATGTAATCGAGTCCAATTTGCCTGTTGAACGTTGGTCTTCCGCTGAAAACGTCCGAATTGAATCAATCGTTGTATCGAATAACTCAATACGAACAGGCTCTGTCATCGTTAGCGGATAAATATCTAGTATTCCACCGCGTAACGCAAATTCACCCGGTGCGCTCACCAGGTCTTTCCGTATATAGCCCATGGATACTAAGTTTTCCAACCAGTTACCTATATCAATTTCTTCATCTGTTGAGGCTGTCACGTAATGTGCCAACCACCGTTCCTTTGTCGGCAACAACTTTCGTAACCCTGCAACCGGTGTAATATAAATACCACTGCCTGTACGCGCCATATGATCCAGTGTATCGATTCTACCGGCACGCAGTTCATAACTTGCAAATGAAAAGTCTGCGGCAACAAGTTCTTCCGCTGTATATAAGTGAATATTTTCATCACTGACCAACTTGCTCAAGTCATCATACGTTCGCTGTGCTTGAAGCATATTTGGCGAAACAATCAAAACAGGACGTGTCAGAGATTGTTGAATCAATTTAAAAAAGATCGCTTTGGATCCGCCAGAAAGACCTGTGATTAACTGCTGATCTCGCCCGTCTTCCAAGTCGTTCAGCAAGCCTTGAATCTCTTTTTCTTCTAGAAAAAGCTGTTCTATTACTCCCACTCCACTACTCCTCCTTATCTCTTAACTTAGTCTGTCTCTTTATATGGAACAGAATGCTTTATGCACAAAAAGCTTTGGCTACCAGCGCCAAAGCATCTGTTACTTATTGTAACCATTTTTTTAAGGTGTAATAGTCCGGGAACTTCTGCAAGGATTGCTCGCAGTGTTCGCAAATACATCGTATATGCAAGCCGCCATCCGGATCTACAGACAAAAATGCATTTTTATCCGCATCTTCTAGTTGACTGAGGGTATCCTTAGCCGACTCAAATGGAATCGAACCGATTTCCGTATGACAGTGATTACAAGAATAACGGATCATATTCTCTTCACCTTCCTTTTTCAAAGTATAGGCAAAGAGTCGCTATATTATGCTTACCCGTTAAATTTATTCATCACTTCAAGAAATGGTTGCTTTTTTGTCGTCCATTCTTCACAGGCATCTGCGCTCTTTTGAATTGCGTCTTCGATCAATGGTTGCTCGTCCTTGCTAAACGGAGATAATACGTAGTCAGCGACCTTCATACCACCAGTAGGACGATCCACGCCAATTCGAATGCGGTTGAATTCAGTAGTACCTAGATGCGCAATGAGTGACTTCATACCATTATGACCACCCGCACTGCCTTTTTGACGAAGACGGATTTTTCCGGTCGGTAAATCTAAATCATCATATAACACAACTATTTCTTCATCGTTCACTTCAAAATAATCCGCTAGTGGACGGACGCTTTCTCCAGATAAGTTCATATAAGTCATCGGTTTCAATAATATCACTTTACCTTCAACTGTATGGACAGTCGTAAATTGACCATTGAACTTTTGCTGGAACGCTGGAGCTTGCCACCGCTTAGCCAATTCATCGATTACTTGGAAACCAATATTATGACGTGTGTTTTCGTAGTTTTTTCCAGGATTTCCGAGTCCAATTAGTAATTTCATGTTCTTCTCTTCCTTTTCTAAATGATATCTATACATAGAAAAGGAGCGCACGGTTCAAATTCGTGCGCCCATTTTGTAACTTATTTCTCTTCTTTATCTTCGCCGATTACTTCCGGCTCAGCTTCAGTACTTTCAGTCGCTTCGTCTAATGCTTCCAATTCTTCAGCAGTACGTGGTGCAGAAATAGTGACCAATCCTACTTCATCTTCAGTTAAGATTTCAAACTTCACTTTATCGCGGATATCGCCAACAAGAATTGTTTCACCAATTTCGAGTTCTGAAACGTCTACGTCAATATGTTCAGGTATGTCAGATGGCTTTACGCGAATTGTGATTTCCCATACCGGTTGTTGAATTGTTCCGCCTGCCTTTTCACCTGGCGCGTCTCCAACAAGGTTAACCGCTACGTCTACTTCAAGCTCTTCCGTCATATTGATCGCTAAAAAGTCAGCGTGTGTAAGGAATCCAGTCAATACATCAGCCTGGTAATCGTTTAATACGACGTTTTTGTCGTTGCCATCTACAGTCAATTTGATAACACCGTTTCTTCCTGTTTCACGAAGTGTGTCTAGAAGATCACGCTCTTTTACTGCGATTGGAGTGCTTTCCGTTTCATAGCCGTAAACTACGGAAGGAATCCATCCGCTTTTTCTTAATTCACTTACTGTGTTCTTGTCAGTTTCTCTTAAATTGGACATAATTGTGCTCATTTGTATAGTCACCTATCCCATCAAAAAGTTTTTTATAAATCTTTAAATTTTCAATACCCGAAGGTACTCGTTAACTTATTATTACTCAAATAATGTACTTACGGACTTGTTCTCAAACACACGAATAATCGCTGAAGCCAACAAAGGCGCAATCGATAGCTGTTTGATTTTTGGAGATTGTTTACTTTCCGGCAATTTAATAGAATTCGTAATCACTAATTGCTTGATTTTAGAATTATTAATGCGCTCAATCGCTGGCCCGGATAAAACAGGATGTGAACAACAAGCATACACTTCTTTTGCTCCGCTTTCAATTAGAGCGCTCGCAGCAATCGTGATAGTACCGGCTGTATCGATAATATCATCAATTAGAATGGCCGTTTTCCCTTCTACATTGCCAACGATATTCATTACTTCCGCTACGTTCGGACGAGGTCGACGCTTATCTATAATGGCAATCGGCGCTTTCATACGGTCCGCCATTTTACGTGCACGTGTTACACCACCATGGTCAGGTGAAACGATAACAAGATCATCTAATCCTTGACCTTGGAAATACTCCGTTAGGATTGGTTCTGCAATCAAGTGATCAATCGGAATATCGAAGAAACCTTGAATTTGTGGTGCATGCAAATCTACCGCGATTACGCGATCAGCACCTGCTTTTTCTAGTAAGTTTGCAACTAATTTAGCCGTTATAGGTTCACGTGAACTTGCTTTACGGTCTTGACGTGCATACCCGTAGTATGGCATGACCACATTAATCGTACGCGCAGATGCACGCATTAAGGCATCCAGCATAATGAGAAGTTCCATTAAGTTATCGTTGACCGGATTAGAAGTAGATTGAATGACAAATACTTCACAGCCACGGATGCTTTCATCGATATTGATTTGGATTTCTCCGTCACTAAAACGTTTGACTGAGAGCTTGCCGAGCGGAAGCCCGACTTGATCTGCTACTTCTTTTGCAAGTGGTTCATTCGCAGTTAAAGAAAATATTTTCAGTTTGTCGTTTGGATATTGATATGCCATGATGGCCCTCCTGTTGGTTGGGTAAGATTAGTTTTGTACGTATCCTTCTTTATTCTCTTGCCGAACGCGTCCAATTGCAAGTGAATTTTCCGGTACATTTTTTGTGACTGTGGATCCCGCTGCCACAATCGCATTCTTTCCTATCGTGACCGGTGCGACCAAATTGGCATTACAGCCAATAAATGCATTGTCTTCTATTTCTGTTTTATACTTATTTTTTCCATCGTAATTCACTGTAATCGTACCACAGCCAACGTTAACATTCTTGCCTATTTCTGTATCCCCTATGTAACTGAGGTGAGAAACTTTACTACTGTCACCAAGCTGAGATTTTTTCACCTCAACAAAGTTACCTACTTTGACATGATCTCCGAGCTGTGTGTCAGGACGCAAGTGTGCAAAAGGACCGACTGCTGTCTGATTTCCAACTGTACTATCACGGACAACAGAAGAATGAATTGTCGTGTGGTCACCCACCGTACTGTTTTGAATATGGCTATTAGGTCCAATGACGCATTGCGAGCCAATTTTTGTAGCTCCTTCAATGAGTACGCCAGGTTGGATGACAGTATCACGACCGATTTCAGCTTCTGCACTAATCACTGTCTGCTCAGGACTAATAATTGTGACCCCGTTACGCATATGCTTCTCCGCAATCAGTTGGCGCATGCTTTTTTCAGCTTGTGCCAATGCCACACGGTCGTTGACACCTAATGTTTCCTGAAAATCCGGTGTCGTATAAGCTGAAATTCGTTGTCCCTCAGACTTCAAAATCCCTAATACATCTGGAAGATAATACTCGCCCTGTGCATTATCGTTGTTTACTTTTTTTAGTGTGTTGAATAACACACGGTTGTCAAAGCAATACGTGCCTGTATTAATTTCCTTAACAAGACGCTCTCCGTCGTTCGTATCTTTATGTTCGACGTTTCGCACTACGTCTCCGTTTTCCGCACGGATGATTCGACCGTAACCTGTTGGATCATCTGCTATTGCAGTAAGTATCGTCGCCTTCGCATCTGTTTCATGATGATGCGCAAGAAGCGCTGCCATTGTTTCTGTGCTGATTAATGGCGTGTCGCCGCAGACAACGAGTGTTGTGCCATCAAGGTTCGCAAGTACTTTCTCGGCTTGTTGCACGGCATGTGCAGTGCCTAGTTGCTCTGCCTGTAGTGCGTATTCACTTTTGTCGCCCAACGTTTGCTCTACCATCTCGGCACCATGACCGACAATTGTGACGATCCGATCTGAGTGGAGATCGCGAATATGATCAATCACATGCTCAACCATCGGCTTGCCACAGACTGGATGAAGTACTTTATAAAGATCCGACTTCATTCGCGTGCCCTGTCCTGCTGCTAGGACAATCGCATATGTATTTGTCATCTGTCAGCCTCCATCCTTGTTTGTTAAATTCATAATTGACTATAGCGGAAATGACTGATTTTTTCAAGTATATCCCCTTGACAATTACATAACTTTATTTTATGATTGTTGATCTTTTTGCGATTATGTCGCCACAGTAATAAATGTGAAGCATTTTTACTCACTGTAGGCAGATGTGAATTACTGTTGTGTTTTAACCTAAATAAGTTCAAGATTAAGACCCACACTAATTCTGATCTCTAATGCTAGTCTCTCCATTTCAATTTCGAAACAATAAAAAAAGGCCATCTACTCGAGCAGATGGCCTTTTTATGGATAGAGCACATGGAAACGCTTTCTCCAGGGCAATAAAATTATAAAACAGCTTCTTGCAATTCCCCTTGCTGTTTGTCTACCTGATGATACGCTGTCAAGATGGACTCCTGTACTTTTGTCCGTGCGTCTGAATTAATCGGATGCGCCACATCGCGGAACTCCCCATCCGGTGTGCGTTTGCTCGGCATCGCCACGAATAATCCGTCATTCCCCTCGATGACTCGGATATCATGGATGACAAACTGATCGTTAAGCGTAATGGAAGCTATTGCTCTCATTCTACCTTCCGTGTCTACTTTGCGTAATCTCACATCTGTGATTTCCATTTTCCCCACTCCCTTGTTGTCGTTTTCACACTAAACGTATTCTAGGTTAGTTGGTATGATTAACTTTTTAACCATAATACTGGTGCTGATTCTATAATACTAGTTTTTGTGCTAAATGAAAATAGAATCTTTTGTGAATTTTTTAATGTTTGTATATTACTTCAAATTTATATCTACATTCATCCTACTCATTTTCTAATAACAAGAAAAACCCGCTATGATCTAAACTAGATCAAGACGGGCTTCACATCCAATTATTCACAAAGCGCAATCGCTTCAATTTCTACTCGTACGTCTTTTGGAAGACGAGCCACTTCTACTGTCGAGCGAGCTGGTTTATGCTCTCCAAAGTGTTCTTCATAAATAGCATTTAACGCGCCAAATTCATTCATGTCTTGAATGAACACTGTCGTTTTAATGACTTTTTGTAAACTAGAACCTGCTTCTTCCAGTACTTTGCTCAAGTTTTGAAGGACTTGGTTCGTCTGTTCTTCTATCCCGCCACCTATCACTTCGCCAGCAAGTGTTAAAGGAATTTGTCCTGACGTGTACACTACACCGTTCACTTTTACTGCTTGCGAATAGGGTCCAATTGCCTGCGGGGCTTGTTCTGTTTTTACATATTCCATAACTCATTACCGCCTCTCGTGAAATAATTTCCTTCTTCCAACTCGATCTTACGGTGTTTCTCATCGACTGCATGTAATTTCACTAACGAAAGATAATCATCTACTAAAACTTCTTCAAGGTGTTCGGCTTCAACTAAGACCGCCACGCCGCCCAGTTCACAGTTGAATTCTTCAAGCAAGCTTTTCATGCCCTGCATCGTGCCGCCTACTTTCATAAAATCATCTGTCAACAATACTTTTTGACCGCTCTGCATACTTCTCTTTGACAGCACCATCGTTTGAATCCTGCGTGCAGAACCTGAAACGTAATTAATGCTGACAGTGGGGCCTTCCGTCACTTTGCTGTCTCTACGTACCACGATGACAGGTACGTTCAAATGACGGGCAATCGCGTGCGCAATCGGAATACCTTTCGTTGCAACCGTCATAATGGCATCAATTTCTTTATCAAAGAAAGCTGTCGCAATTACCTTGCCAATTCGATCGAGAAAACGGGGGTTTCCCAACAAATCCGTCATATACAGATAACCGCCAGGAAGTAGCCGATCCGATTTTCTTAGTTCATTCATCAATGAGTGAATGACTTCTTTTATCTCCTCACGACCGACTAACGGAATGTATTTAATACCGCCAGCAGCACCTGAAATCGTCACTAGACGACCCGTGCTACTCTCTTCAAATGTCTCTTTCAAAATACCCAAGTCTTCACTAATTGAGGACTTGGCGGCTGAATACCGGTTCGAAAAAAACGTCAAAGAAATGAGAGTGTGTGGATTTTCCAGCAAATGACGCGTCATATCGACAAGCCTTTCACTTCTTTTCCATTTCATATAATACCGACTCCTAAACCCGAATGATTTATAAGTAGATTATCATAATCGTCCGGTATTAATCAACTACAATAGGTTCTCCGAGCATACGCACGGCATGTACGTCTTGGCAAAACCCTTTTAAGGCATTTACTATTTTCGGTACACGCGATTCGTGCTTCACCAGCCCGAATACCGTTGGACCGCTACCGCTCATTAAAACAGCGTCTGCTCCAAAACGTTCCATTTGTTCTTTGAGTATGACCACTTCCTTGTGAAGGCCCATCGTCACAGGCTCTAGCACATTTCCTAGCGATCCGCACATCTTGTCATAATTACTTTCTTGCAACGCTTCCATCATACGCTCTGTTTGCGGATGCGTGATAGAAGACAAGTTCAACTGTCCATAGATATTGCCGGTTGATACACCGATCGTCGGTTTCGCCAGCACGACCCAGCAGTTAGGTGGAGCAGGTAGATGCGTGATGTCTTCTCCTCGCCCTCTTGCGATCGCAGTGCCGCCATATACGCAAAATGATACATCCGATCCAATTTCTGCACCTAGGACAGCCAGCTCATCCAAAGACAATCCGAGCTCCCATAGACGGTTTAATCCACGAAGAGTTGCGGCCGCATCTGAACTCCCACCAGCTAACCCTGCGGCGATCGGAATATTCTTATCTAGAGTAATTTCAACTCCATAGTCCAAGCGATAGCGTTTGCGCAATAAATCCGCCGCTTGGTACGCCAAGTTTTTGCGATCATTCGGCACAAATCGATGAGACGACTTAATCGTAATGGCATGATCCGTCGTAGGTCGAAGCCAGATACGATCAGCCAAATCAACCGTTGTCATAATCATCTCAACATCATGATAGCCATCCGGCCGTTTGCTTAACACATCTAATGTTAAGTTGATTTTCGCAGGCGCCTTTTCGTAAATCATGATAAAAGCTCCCTCCCCACTGCATTGTTCTTGCTCATATATTACCACAGAATGAATAGAACATAAGAGGATTAAATAAAAAAAGAACTGCAATCGCTTTGCAGTTCACTTTGTCACGTTCATTCCGTTCCGTAGTTCTGACGTAGGTGATTTCCTTTCGCTGTTTTTGAACAATTGAATTTTCATTTATCATGTGCGTAAGATTTTCTCCATTACTTTTCCCTTTGCCAACTCATCAATCAGCTTATCCAAATAACGTATTTCTCGCATCGTTGATTCTTCTATTTCTTCCACTCTAACTCCACATATAACACCTTTGATTAGCGTCCGCGAAGGATTCATCTTCGGTGCTTCGGCAAAGAACGTTTCGAAGTTTGTCTGTTTTTCCAACTGTACTTCCAGCTCTTCTTGGCTATATCCCGTCAACCAGCGGATGATTTCATCGACTTCTGATTTTGTGCGTCCTTTTTTCTCTACCTTGTTAATATAAAGCGGATAAACTCTAGCAAAACTCATTGTATAAATTTTATGTGTGGTCATTGTGAATCCTCCAATCATCTGCTACTTAGTATACTCTCCACTTGTAACACGATGTCCGACAACAAGGCCGCAGCATGTTGTCTTGTACTTAAACGAGGAGACTGTCCACTCCAAAGATGAATCCATTCGGGTCGATCCTGCTTGGCCGCTTCATTACGAATCCCTGTCGTCAATGTGTTCATAATGGGGTAATCCGGAAGATCTTCTTCGTAAGGTTTTATTTCACGAATAAAGTCATTTTGAATGCCTCTTGCTGGTTTACCACTGAATACCGATGTAACAACGGTTTGATCTTCCGTGCTTTTGAGAATGGCATCAATATGTTGTGTTTTCGCGCCACTTTCAATCGCTGTCACAAAAGCTGTCCCCATTTGAACTGCTTTGGCTCCGAGTGTAAGGGCTGCTAAGACACCTCTACCATCCATAATTCCTCCAGCTGCAATAACCGGAATGCGCACATGATCCGCAGCCTGAGGGACAAGCGACATCGTTCCGATCATGGAATCAACGAAGCTTCCTGAAAATGTACTGCGGTGCCCCCCTGCTTCGCTTCCTTGCACCACCACCATATCCACTCCACACTCTTCATTGATCATTGCCTCACTTACAGTTGTAGCTGTCCCCACCACAATGATGTTCTCTTCTTTTAAACGGTGGACAGTATCTTTAGATGGTACACCGAATGTGAAACTACAAACCGCGATCTTTTCTTGGATTATGACTTCTACTTGCTTATCAAAGTTTGTGGTAGATATCTCCTTTATTTCCGGCTCGGACACATGCAATTCTTCACGATAGGGACGTAGTAATTCATTAGCTTTCTTAATCTTATCTTTGGATATCTCTGATGCCTCAGGAATAAACAAATTGACCCCAAAAGGTCGATCTGTTAACTCCTTAATCCTTTGTATCGCTTCTTTCACATCTTGCGCTTTCATATAGCCAGCCCCAAGTGTACCCAGTCCCCCCGCATTGGATACAGCAGCTATCAATTCAGGTGTAGTCGTACCACCAGCCATTCCCGCTTGAATGATTGGGTATGTAATTCCGAGTGTTTTCGTTACATCATTATTATTCCACATCTTGTTGAACCTCCTCTTGAATGAATATGTACTTTACAAAGTAGCGTTGCTGTTCTTTTCACCTTTACGTCCCGGCAATATTTTATTTCCCAGTCAATAACCGACTATAGTGCTCTAGAGAATTTTCATGCATATAACGAATATTCTTTCCATTATAACGTAAATCGCAAAAGATCCACGCTTCCTGTTTGTTCTACGTAGCAGAAAAAGAGTTGCAAATGTACTTCACTATGCAACCCTAGTCACCTACATATTATTTTATCATTGAATTCGGTAAGTACACTAAATTTGCCGTTGTACTGACGTTGTCATCATTTACTGTCAGTATGACTACATAGCCGGTCTTTTCCCACCCTGAATTAAACGTAGTTTCATAGTCCGTGTCAGTATATGGGTCTGCTCCAAATTCACGTTGTGCATGTTCGTTTAATTCAGTGTACATCGCAAACATTTCATCTGAAGTATGATAGTAATCCTCGCCACCCATAAAGTCATAGGTGATGAACTGCAACTTATTATTTTCGAAGTAGTAAATTAAATCTGTATAGAAATTGTACTTTGTAGTTCGGTAGATCAATAATCGCTTATTTCCCTCACGTAAATTCGAAAGCAATATGGCCGGCGACTTCGATTCAACACTCATCACTTGTGCCGGATCCATTCCAAAATGAATTCCTCTCGTTACCATAACAGGTGGTGCTGGCCGAAATGCAGGATCCATAGCTCTTGCTACGAAGGCAGCAATATGCGAACGAGTTAATGTTTCATTCGGTCTAAATGTGCCATCAGGATAGCCTGAGGTGATATTTTCAAAAGCTAGTTTACGCACAGCATTGTAAGCAGTAGAACCTTTCGACACGTCTTTAAATCGAATGTCTTTTTCCTTGGTCAGCTTAAACGCATTCGCAATGAAGGCAGCCATATGGCCACGTGTGACATTTTGCGTAGGCTTGAACGTGCCGTCAGGATAGCCATTAATAATCTTCGCATTCGCAGCGGAGTTAATATAACCAGAGGAATATCTGTTCGCGGGAACATCTTTAAATTTCGTCTTGGTTTTCTTTCCGTTCAATCCCGTAGCTTTTGCCACCATGATGGCGACTTCTTCGCGTGTCACTTTGTCATTTAAACCAAAGCGTGTACTAGGCTCAATCACTTTATTTTCCAGTAAATACATAATAGCAGTATAGTTCGGATGACTCTTCGATACGTCTGTAAATACGTTCGACGAAGCTTGTGCATTAGGAGCTACTGAAAACGTTAAAACAAGTAGTAAAATTATTACAAAGACCTTTTTCATACGTATTGATCACTCATTTCCCATAAGATGTAATGACTATACCACGTTAAGTGGATAAAAAGATGAATGCACGAAAACATATTGTTTTACTACACAAATGTATTAAATTCGCTAAATAAACACTTAAAATTCATGTATATAAAATGATGATGTTCAATTTCCAAGTGACCTAAACAGCGGAAGGCGACTGGATAACTAATAGTCAATCAGAACAAGCTAATTCATCCGTGTTGCACAACACAACGCAAGCGAAATGCATGAGTATAATACCCCCTTTAAACATTTTCTGTTAAGCAAATACCTATGTATATAGACTACCTCTAACAGACATAAAGTATCACTTATTATCCAATATTACTGTGAAATATTTCTTTCTCTTCAAATTCAGCCTATTTATTATACGGATCTATGAAAGTAGTGCAGTTTTTCGAACATTGATTAATGTAAAAAAAGGGCTATGATGAAATTATAGTAAACATAGTAAATATAAACTATCAGGAGGATAAGAGAAATGAAGTTACATATGTCCCAGTCTGTGCTACTCAGCGTGCTTTTTATCATGCTAATGACTTTTTCATTTACAAGTCAAGCATCTGCACACGGCTACGTAAGCCAACCAGAAAGTAGAGCGCTACTATGCATGCAAGGAGATAATAAAAACTGCGGGAGAATCATCTATGAACCACAAAGCTTGGAAGCACCAGGGAATTTCCCTATAGGTGGTCCAGCTGATGGCAAAATTGCCAGTGCCAATACTTTCTTCGAACTAGATGCACAAACCCACCATCTTTGGCATAAGGTTGCGATGAAAAGTGGGATCAATCAATTCAAATGGAAATTCACAGCACCACACGTTACAGGTTCATGGGAGTATTATATTACACGTACAGGATGGGATCCCAACCAACCGTTGAAACGCACAGATCTTCAAGCGTTCTGCACAGTTGATGGCAAGAAGCAGAGACCACCTTCCGAATTAACGCATACTTGTAATGTACCTGAACGCACGGGTTATCACGTGATCCTCGCTATTTGGAATATCAGCGATACTAAAAACGCATTCTATAACGTCATTGACGTAGACTTCGGCGGAAAACAAGCGCCCCCAACTAAGCCTAACAAGAATATTGACATGATACCTGTTATACCGAGCAAACCAGTACCTGAAACAAAGCCAGCAAAGCCTGAGACAGACATGCCTACTCAATCAGCGGTCGGATGGGATGAAGATAAGGTCTATGTAGAAGGAAATCTAGCACGACTCGACGGTTCCTTATATGAAGCAAGATGGTGGACACGCGGAGACCTCCCCGGTGATTCTGCGGTATGGAAACTACTAACACCAGCGAACTCTGACGTACGCAACTGGAAGATAAAAAACATTTATACAGTTGGTAATCAAGTAATGCATGAGAATAATTTATATGAAGCAAAGTGGTGGACACGCGGAGATCTTCCCGGCGATTCAGCTGTATGGAAACTAGTGAGGTCCGCTACGACAAGCATACCGAATTGGCGTACTACAAACGTCTATGTTGCCGGTGATCAAGTGATGCACAACGGCAATCTATACGAAGCGAAATGGTGGACACGCGCAAATGTACCGAGTAACAGTAAACAGTGGAAACGTAAGTAATTCCATTCGATTGAATGGTGATCTACAAGTAATGATAACTTGTAGATCATGTTCTTTTTGATCAAAAAAAGAACTGCAAAGCCATTTAGCTTTTGCAGTTCCATTTGTCAGCCTGTTTTGGATTCTACGGACATTGGTTGGATTATTTCTTCTCCTCCGCTTGTCTACTCGCCATTTCAATTGCATGTTTTACCATGTTTCCCGCATCGCGTGCGCGAATACCGCCCCAGCCTTCTTTCTGCACTACATCATAGAAGCCAAGCTCTTTCGCGATTTCTACTTTCAATTGATCTGACATGACGCCTTTTCTCGCCATTATAGTTTCCTCCTTTTCGGCTGACATTTGTAGTGTGTGCCATTAAGGATAAATTACACTTCATTTATATTACATAATAAAAAACCCGCCAGAACGTTCCGGGCGGATTCACTAGGAAATAAATTAAAATAGCATGATGAATTATTTGATGATAAAGGCCGTTTGGTCAGAACCATCAAGAACCGTTATTTCAACCGCTTCGGTTAAAATATCAGCATAGCTGTAAGAAACTCTTTCAAACGCATTGTCATCCTGATCCAACTCTACTACGAAAACGGCACGATATGTATCGCGCAAGACTCCAGCATGTTCGATCGTCTTCTTACGACCGCCATTTGCTTTCAAGTGGAGACGTTTCCCTAGATGAGCGTCAAGTGACTTTTTAATGTCTGCTAATGTTTTTGGCATGTTACTTACACCTCACTAAATATAAGCATAACATCTTTACATGCGTTTGTCAACAAAATTTTTATTTTAACAGTTCACCTATGTCTTTGTCAATAACTTTATGATGAATTTTACTATTCTTTCATATGAAATTGTCATTATTTTTATTCTGATTTTAGCTTGCCAAAATGAGGGTATAATGCATTAGCTAGTTTGATGAATTCTGGAATCGATAATGTTTCCCCTCTTCTAATCGGATCAATACCTGATTGATCAAACGCTTGCTGAATCAATTCCTTTTTCTCTTTACCTTCAGGGAGTGAAGACTGAAGGTTGTTCCACAGTGTCTTGCGACGGTGCAAAAACGATCCTTGTGTCACTGTAAATAAGAAGTCTTCATCCGCTACAGGAGCATGTGCCTCTTTTCTACGCGTCAAACTCAGTACGGCTGATTCTACGTTCGGCTGTGGAATGAATACTGTCTTCGGTACAATCATAGACACTTCGGCATCCATATAGTACTGGACGGCAATTGACAACGAGCCATATGCCTTCGTGCCAGGTACTGCTGTAATTCGATCTGCTACTTCTTTCTGCATCATAATGACAAGCTGGCTTACGCGTGCTTTTTCCATTAGGAACTTCATGATGATCGGTGTTGTAATATAATATGGTAAATTGGCCACAACTACAATGTCTTCATAGTCTGCGAACTGTTCTTCGATCACTTGATGAATATCCGCTTTGAGTACGTCTTGATGAATCACAGTGACATTTGGATATGGTGACATCGTATCTTCGAGTACAGGTAACAATCGGTCGTCTATTTCAAATGCTACAACCTTCCCCGCCTGCCGTGCGAGATGCTCTGTTAACGCACCGATCCCCGGTCCTACTTCAATGACTCCTGTGCCTTTGGTGATCGCTGCGCATGAGACGATATTATGCAGTACGTTCGAATCCACCAAGAAGTTCTGACCTAAACTCTTCTTGAATGAAAATCCATGTTTCTGTAAAATTTCTTTCGTTCTCACTGGCGTTGCTATGTCTTTATACATCTGTTTTCATTTCCTCCTCGTCGAGAACTTGTATCGTTTCATGTAACTTTGCTACAGAAATTCGGAACATCTCCAGTCGTTTCTTCAATCCTTTACCGTTTACCTGCCCAATATGCAATAACTCCGACAGACGCTCTCTTCGATTTCTGGAGTCAGTGTGACCGATCAATCTGGCTTCTAGTAATGTAGCCATCGGAATCTCTTCTATTGTATGCTCACTCACCGTGTAAACAGAAGCCAATGCTTGACGAATCGCATCGTCATTCGCGTGTTCAATTCCTACTCCACGTCCGTTTTTCGCTATAGTTTCTTTCTTCGGTAAAAATGCATGTTTTACATCAGGGATCTGTTCTTCGATAATTGCTCGAATACGTCGGCCTGGGAAGTCTGGATCGGTAAAGACGATAACTCCACGTGTCTGTTGTGCGTGACGAATTCGTTCGATCGTCTTGTTCGATATTGCCGAACCGTTCGTTTCAATCGTATCCGCTCCTGTTGCACGTTTGACAGCTACAGTATCAGACTTCCCTTCCACCACAACTACTTCTTCTATATTCACAATATTCCTCTTTTCTTACGATGTCATTCTTTCTATTTTACTGTGTTTTTTCAAATCTGTACACTATACCAGCAGGAAACAGAAAAAACCGATAAGAGGAAGAGTTTTCTTCCCCTTATCGGCACACTACTATTAGTTAATGACTTTAATTTTTACTTGACGACGACCAAATGAGTAAGCCGCTTCTTTTGTAGGCATGTGTAAATCAATGCGGTTTCCTTTGATAGCACCGCCTGTATCTCCTGCGATTGCATAACCATAGCCTTCCACCCAAACTTTAGAGCCTAGTGGGATTACTCGTGGATCAACTGCGATTAATTTCATATTCGGATTCGCGCGCAAGTTAATACCTGTCGCTGTGATTCCTGAACATCCATTACAATAAGCCGTATATGCACTTGCGTTCGCATAGAATTCTTTTCCACCGCTTGGCTCGCTACTAGCACCACGTGATACTGCAACTTGCGCTTTTGCTGGTGTACTTGTAGATGCTTTTGTTGGAGCTGCAGTTGCTACATTAACTTTTGGTGCTTTAGCTCCTACATGAATGACTTTATGTGTAGGTTCTTCTACCATCGTCTTTCCAACTAATTCACGAGAAACTACTTTTCCATTCTTTTTTGTAATTTGGAATTTCTTTTGTAGTTTACCTTTTTTACCGTTAGTAACAACTTTCTCTTTACCTTTAAGCATAGTCATATCTGTTTTTCTTTTAGTTTTGAAATCTGCCGTCTCTTCAACTACATCTGTGATTCTCTCTACACGTGCAATATTAACTACTGCATTAGATGCCGTCAATTTTGCACTTGTGTCGCCTTCTACTTTATCCAAGTTTGAAAGTCGAATGTTTTGGTCTGTCAAAAACTTTCTGACTGTAGTTTGAGTCGACCATACTGTACGTTCTTTACCGCCGTCTTTGACGGTGACAGGGAATGCTTTAGCAATTGCGATGGGTTGATTCTCTGTAATTTTAGTTTCTAAAGCCGGTTCGATTTCGTCATGTGTAGCGACTTCAATCTCTGCTGTTTTAAGTACATCATTCACTGTATCTTCTGTTGTCCAAAGTTCTTGAGTCTTTCCATCTACATCAATTATTACTTTGTTTGCTTTTTGCCATTTGATCTCTGTATCATTTTCAAGCGGTGTGTTGACTGCTGGTTCTACTAAGTCATGCTTTTGTACTTTTACATCATTAGCCGCTAGTACTTCTCCCACTGTAGCTGCTGCTGTACGTAATTCTATTTGCTTGCCATTAAGATCCATTGAGATGTTTTTCTTTTTTCCGTCAATCAACACGAGTGATGTTGTTGCTACGAATAATGCCATTGCCATAAATAAAATCCCAATGCGCATAATCTTAGAGTTCTTCTGAGACATGTTAAAAATTTCCCCTTTCATTACTCGGCCGAGTATATAGCGTTTACGTAACACTGTCAAACTTCCAAACTACCAATTGCTATCAACTAGAGATAGACAGATCTATAAGACAAATAATTGCCATATGTTTTTCACTGAATCTTAAATAGTTGTAATGCATTTGCAGTTGTTTGCTTTGCCACCTCTTCAACCGACACTTCTTTCAACCGTGCAATTTCCTCCGCCACTAATGGGACATAGGATGGTTCATTGCGCTTCCCTCTATAAGGATGCGGTGCTAAATACGGTGCATCCGTTTCGATTAGTAACTTATCAAGTGAAATCTTTGTTGCTACTTCTTTCGGCATTCTAGCATTCTTAAATGTCACAGGTCCGCCTAACGAGATGAGAAAATTCATTTCCATACATTGTTTAGCCGTTTCAACACTACCGCTGTAACAATGCATAATCCCACCGACTTCCGCTGCATTTTCTTCTTGCAGAATACGAACTACGTCGCCTGTTGCGTCGCGATTATGAATAATGATTGGCAATTCTACTTCTTTTGCTAATCGTATCTGTTTACGGAATAACTCTTGCTGTATATCTTTCGGTGATTTATCCCAGTGATAATCGAGGCCGGTTTCTCCAATACCGACGACTTTTGGATGCGCCGACAACTCCTTGATCCAGTGTAAATCACTTTCTGTGCAATCTACTGCATCAACAGGATGCCAACCAATCACACCATAGATGAATGAATATTGTTCTACTAACTCCATGGCTTTACTAATAGTTTTCGTGTCAAATCCAACTACAACCATCTTGTTTACGTTTGCATCAAGGGCACGTTGGATGACTTCTTCTACGTCTTCTTCATATTGATCTGCATTTAAATGAACATGTGTATCAATAAACATAGTATCTCTCCTAACACTGTTTTCTATTCTAGTAGCTTTGATTATGTCTTTCATCTCATTTACATTACAATTGTGTAACAAATAGTTTTTCTATTCCGTCTATTCTCTCCAAAATGCCTTACTGTCAGACATGCTCAACTAGTAGGTAGTGTATAACAAACTCTTAATTTTTATAGGTTTGTTGTAACAATTGCGACATACAATATGGCTAATTGGGTACGAAAATCTTTTACAAACACCATGGCGAGGAAAGTAATGATACACCCCTGCCTCCCTTCTAAGTCATCAGCTCCCCAACTCATTACACATCAAGCCGTAATCACTCATGCGCAAGAGTATAACTCCGCATCCTACTATCCCATCACCTATTTGATGCCTAAATAAAAAGCTGTCAGTAGAAGTCGTTGATTCCGACTTCCCCTGACAGCTTTACTATGTGATCAATTATTTTACTTGTGCACCGTTCTCTAATGCAGGATCAACTGTTGCAAGTTTTAGCACGCCATCTTTTTCGCCTGCTAAAATCATACCTTGCGATAATTCTCCACGCAGTTTAACCGGCTTCAAATTTGCCACAACGATTACTTTCATACCTACTACGTCTTCAGCACTGTAATGCTGCGCAATGCCAGACACTACCTGACGCTGCTCGTAGCCCAAGTCCACTTGTAGCTTTAATAACTTGTCGGCTTTTGGCATTTTTTCGCACGCTGTGACAGTTGCTACGCGCATGTCTACATTCATAAACGCGTCAAACGTAATTTCATTTGTTTCTTCTATCACTTCTTCTACTTTCTCTTCTACTTCAGCGGGTGCGGTAACTGCCATTTGTTGACGGATGTACTCAACTTCCGCTTCTGTCTCTAGACGCGGGAAAATTGGAACACCTTTATTGATAACAGTCGTACCTGTAGGAATCGCGTAGCCTTCTTCTAACGTATTCCAACCTAATGACTCTTCGGATAGACCTAATTGTTTTATCATTTGTTTTGGTGCATTTGTCATGAATGGTTGCAAAAGTACTGCTGTATGATGAAGAGACAGCGCCAAGTGGTACATAACCGACCCCAGTTTCATGCGATCTTCTTCTGACTTCGCCAGTACCCATGGAGATGTTTCATCGATATATTTATTTGTACGAGAAATTAATGCCCACACATCGGAAAGCACAACGCTGAATTGCATCTTTTCCATAGATGTCTCGTATTTTTCCACAGTGTGTTGAATCATGTCACGTAATGGTGCATCAAATTCAGTCGGTACGAGACCTTCTGTAGGGACTTCGCCATCAAAGTATTTATTAATCATAGAGATTGTCCGGTTCAATAAGTTTCCTAAGTCATTCGCCAAGTCGTAGTTAATGCGCTCAACAAATGCTTCCGGTGAAAATACGCCGTCTTGGCCAAATGGTAATTCACGAAGTAAGAAGTAACGCGTAGCATCAAGGCCATAGCGTTCAACGAGCATTTCGGGATAGACGACATTGCCTTTTGACTTCGACATTTTACCGTCTTTCATCATAATAAACCCATGTGCAAATACTTTCTTCGGCAACGGTAAGTCGAGTGCCATCAAGAAGATGGGCCAGTATATCGTATGGAAACGAACGATATCTTTACCAACCACATGAACATCCGCGGGCCAGTACTTATTGAATAAAGACTTGTCATCAGACATGTAACCGAGTGCTGTAATGTAATTCGTTAATGCATCGACCCAGACGTAAATCACATGTTTTGGATCTCCAGGCACTTTAATTCCCCAGTCGAATGACATGCGGGAAACGGATAGATCTTCAAGTCCTGGTTTGATGAAGTTATTGATCATTTCATTTTTACGTGATTCAGGCTCAATAAATGTAGGGTTCTCTTCGTAATACGCTAGAAGACGGTCTGCATACTTTTTCATATTGAAGAAGTATGACTCTTCTTCCACACGGTGAACCGGGCGACCACAGTCCGGACAGTTTCCATCTACCAATTGAGATTCGGTAAAATACGATTCACACGGAACACATTTCCATCCTTCATACTGCCCTTTGTAAATATCTCCATTATCAAGGAACTTCTTAAATATTTTTTCAACGATTGTCTTATGACGATCTTCTGTCGTACGGATCAAGTCATCATAAGAAATATCCATCAGTTTCCACAAATCTTTCGCGATATTTGCAATACCATCGACATATTTAATTGGAGGTAGGCCTTCCTCCTCGGCTTTTTCTTGGATTTTCTGACCATGTTCGTCCATTCCAGTTAGAAATCTGACATCATAGCCACGCAAACGCTTATATCTCGCCATTGCATCAGATGCGATTGTCGTGTATGCGGTTCCTATATGAAACTTTCCACTTGGATAATAAATAGGTGTAGTGATATAAAATGTTTTAGATTGATTCTCCACGCGTAATTCCTCCAAATAATTAATGTATACATTCATTTTATAGGATGTTGCACAAAAGTGCCATGTTCTCCTCCGAACCCTTATGCTTTTATAACTTCCCTCAGCTTGCTCACTGACCGCAATCCTCATACCTTCAACATCTCTCATTTTTTACCTATCAAAAAATTATTAAAACTTAATAGTGTTTATTTAGGTTATGATGATTGACGGTTATTGGAAGAGTTGGTATGATATTTAACAGACAAGAGAAATATGTCGAATTTTGACGAATGTTAAAACTGGAATGTAGGAGGAATTTTTTCCATGAAGTCTACTGGAATTGTAAGAAAAGTTGATGAGCTAGGCCGCGTTGTGATCCCGATTGAACTTCGTCGTACGCTCGGCATCGAGCAAAAAGACGCATTAGAAATATACGTGGACGACGACAAAATTATCTTGAAAAAGTACATGCCTAATATGACATGTTCTATTACAGGAGAAGTGTCAGACGATAATCTTCGTCTGATCGACGGTAAGTTAATTTTGAGTCCTGAAGGTGCAAAACAATTGATGGATGAAATTCAAAATAAAATCAATTGATTTGTAAAAATCCTGACCGCATATGCGTTCAGGATTTTTTGTCTTATTCTATGTGATATGCCTGATACACATCTCGTTTACTCAACTTACGAATATCGGCTACTTCCTTGATTGCATCTTTCGAACGAATTTCCTTTTCTTCTATTATATGTTCAACATGCTCCTTAATCGATAAGTCTGTCCACCAAGCAGTCGAGACTTCATGTTGTACATTCTGATTACCTTCCACAACCAAACAGAACTCGCCTCTAACTTCATTGGATTCTGCCCACTCAATCGCTTCTGCAATTGTCCCTCTCAACAACTCTTCAAACCGTTTCGTCAATTCGCGAGCCATAACAATCTTTCTTTCGTCTCCAAATCGTTCCGCTAAACCGCGCAATGTCTGTTTTAAACGATGTGGCGCCTCGTAAAATACTAGCGTTTCTTCATAACGCTGTAATTTCTCCAACTGTGTTTTGAGCTCTTTCTTTTGGCGTGATAGAAAACCAAAAAATAGAAATGGTTGCGGTGTAATGCCCGATGCTACTAATGCTGTAACAGCTGCGTTTGGTCCCGGAACGGAAACGACAGCGATTCCCTGTTCAATCGCCAGTTCCACAAGATCTGCACCAGGGTCTGAAATACATGGCATCCCTGCATCACTGACAATAGCGATATCTTTTCCATTTTGAAGGAGTTCTATAATTTTTTCTCCCGCCACACGAGTATTATGTTCGTGATAGCTAATCAATTGTGTAGTAATTTCAAAGTGATTACATAACTTGACCGTATTACGTGTATCCTCTGCTGCTATGTAATCTACTTCTTGTAAGATTCGGACTGCACGGAATGTCATATCTTCAAGGTTGCCGATTGGTGTACCTACAATGAACAACTTCCCGAACTTTGTTGCTTCGGCGCTCTTTTGTGACGTAATCATATGGACCGCTCCTTTTTTATATACTGTTCTTTTTCTTTTCGGGTTAATTGCTTAAACTGATATTCCGCTTGCATCGCTTGTCTTTGCGTTTCAAATGACTCTTGATAAATATACTTTACAGGTAAGCGCCCTCTTGTATACTTTGCACCTTTTCCTTCGTTATGTACACGCAAGCGACGTTCTAAATCATTTGTATATCCAGCATAATACGATCCGTCATTACATATCAGAACATAGAAGTAGTGATCATTCGGCTCCATACAATAACTGCCTCACTTCTTCTGTATACTCCCCATTTTCTTGGTAAACATATAAAGGAGGAAGAATTTTCAAATCAGGTTTTCCATCTTTAATGGCTTCGATTAAAAGGGTATTCGCTTCTTTTCCTTCTTTCGGATAGACAAAACGAATGCGCTTTGGCTCTAGACGATACTGCCTCATCGATGTGACAATGTCGAGAAGTCTACCAGGACGGTGGACAAACGCTGCTTTTCCACCTTGTTTCAATAACTCACTTGCAGACTTCACCGCTTGATCCAATGTTAGCTCCACTTCATGTCTAGCAATCGTATAATGCTCACTTTTATTTCTAGCACTTGCTTCATTTGCCGGGAAATATGGTGGATTACATGTAACGGTATCATACAACTCATAACCAATTTTTTTGGCAATACCTATGACGTTTCCGTGTTCAATTGCAATTTGTTGTTCTAGACCGTTAAGCACTATACTTCTCTGCGCCATATCAGCTAAGCGTTGTTGCAATTCAACGCCAATAATTTTACCTTTTGTACGAGCACTCATGAACAAAGGGATTACACCGTTACCCGTACATAAATCTACGATATTTCCACCACGTATCGGCATATAGGCAAAACGCGCCAATAGCACTGCATCTAATGAAAAGGAAAAAACAGAAGGACTTTGAATAATGCGCAAGTCCTCTGCTAATAAATAATCCAGTCGTTCATCACTTCGTAGGTTCACAATCTACACTCCTTCACTCAAAAGAAAAAGCCAATACCTAAAAATAGGAATTGACCTCTCAACCGTTCTGTTTATTTAAGAATGACAGGCAGAATAGACAATCTTCACCTTTACGGCTACTGCCGTAGTGTACATTACACACATGAAATCCTTCATTGTACAAGCGAGCCAGATTGTCTACGCCTTCGCCCACATCAAGCTTCTTTGGACGTTCATCACGCGCGGCCTCTTCTATATCTTGTGTAATCTTATCGATTTCATCGAGTCGCGTTCGCAGATGATGGTTTTCCAGACGAAGCGAGTGGTTTTCTTCAGTCATCTTTGCAACAAATCCAATGAGTTCCCTGAATTGTTTTTGCATAGAATCCAACTGTTGTTCAAACTCCATTACCCTGTCAAGGAAGTTCACTTCTTTCAACTGTTCCACCTCATCATTTAGTCAATTGAGCTGTTTCTTTCTGTAGATCCTCAATCTCACTCCACGCATATTCTACTACTCGTTCAAATGCCGGTATATTCACCTGAAGCACACGCTCCAATAAATTCAGTCCGACTACCTTTCCTACTCCATCCTGTGTAATTACTTGCTTACCAAGATCGGGCATTAGCGCTTTCGCTTCTTCATATGCATCATTTTCATACTTCAGGCAACACATCAAGCGACCGCATAGACCGGAAATCTTTGATGGGTTCAATGAAAGGTTTTGATCTTTCGCCATCTTAATGGATACTGGCTCAAAATCACCTAAAAATGTTGAACAGCAAAGCATTCTACCACATGGGCCAATACCGCCTAACATTTTCGCCTCATCTCGTACACCGATTTGGCGCAATTCGATTCTCGTGCGGAATATTGCTGCGAGATCCTTCACTAGATTACGGAAGTCCACCCGGCCTTCAGCAGTGAAGTAAAATACAATTTTATTTCGATCAAATGTATATTCTACATCTACTAAACGCATATCCAATTGATGTTCTGTAATTTTTTCCACGCAGACATCAAATGCTTCATTTGCTTCTTGCTCATTTTCCTTCACACGTTCACGATCACCTTCATCTGCAAGACGAATGATCTTTTTCAGTGGCAAGACGACATCTTCATCATCTATTTCATTACTTCGACTGGCTACTTTACCGTATTCTACCCCTCTTGCGGTTTCTACAATAACATAGTCGCCAATTTCAATCGGCATATCCAATGGGTCAAAATAATATAACTTCCCCGCTTTTTTAAAGCGGACGCCTACGACTTTAAACAAACAATAACCCCTCCTGCATAGTAAGCACCAATTGTTCTAGTAAAAGCGTACGATTCATATTTTGATGCAATCGTTTTTTCGCCTGCAAGACGGCATCTATTTTAACAGTTAAACTGCTATAGGTATTTTTGACAGAATGTCCTGTGAAGATTTCCAATTGATCAGGATAGGATATAGTCGACTGCAATCCTGCTTTGACCGCTACAATATCACGGTATGCGAATAGAAGCAAATCGAGTCCTTGTTCACAATCATTTTTCTCCTTCATGAAAGGCATCCAATCTGTCTGAATGAACAGCAATGCCTCGCCTGGAGTTCGCTGTTCGATTGCCTCTACTAATTTTAACACTAATCTCCGTCTCTGTACAAAGGAATCTTCTTGCGCCATTTCATAAGCCACTTCGACATTTGCCGTCATCATCGTTACAGTGGATGCCATAGAAGCTGTAACTCCTTTTTCTACAAGACTTTCAATACTACTTTGGCGATTCATCGACTGAAGTGAAATTCGCTGACAACGTGATTGAATTGTCGGTAGTATGGATGGATAGGAATCCGTGAGCAATATGGCTGTGATGCTGCCTTCGGGTTCTTCTAAGAACTTCAGCAACGTATTGGCTGCTGAGGAATTCATTCTTTCCGCATTCACAATCACATATACTTTCCGTCCTTCTTCATATCCTTTTTTCGTCATTTTCATAATCAATTCAGACATCTGGTCCTTTTTAATGTCCTGTCCATCGGGTCTGATTAGTACTACGTTCGGATGATTACCCGATTCTATACGTTTACATGAATGACATGTTTCACATGGAACATTTTCTTTTGGGTCCATGCATAATAACAATTTCGTGAAGTATTGCGCAACCGCTTCTTTGCCTACACCATTTGATCCGTCAAATATATAGGCATGTCCAATGCGCTGTCTTTTGTGAATCATAGTTAGTCTATCGATCACTTGCTTCTGAGACTGCAATGCATGGTCGTGCAACTTCTGTGACATGCAAGCCCCTCCTTAGTTGATAAAGATGTTGCAAAAAACCCCGTGCTACATATGATTGCGGCACGGGATCACGTATATAAATTGACTAGAAGGCCTTTGATTTCACCTATTTTAGCAAGTAAATCAATGGATGATTCTTCTTCATCCAACAGGGCTTCCGTCAACGCGATTAGTTTTTCATCTATTGTTTGGACAAGATTCAACCGGCGACCTTCACCAAATTGATTCCATGTATGAGATTGTGTTAACTCAATACCTGAATCTACTGCTTCTTTCAAAAAACGTTTGATCAGCATCTTGTATTTCGCCATATCACGTAAATTTCGAGACCTTGCGAGTCGATCCCCAGCACTTGAGATATCCCCAAACAACCGTGTAATCTGTTCTCCTTGCAGACGTGATCCTTGTTTTGCTACCATTTGTCCAAACTTGGCATTACCTTGTGCATGCCGAAGCGGATCAGGCGGTAACTTATCTAATCCTGTACGGTATTCACCATTGACTTTCATCAGCATTCACCTCTAGCTTAAAAGTGGTGGAACTGTTCAATTGGCAAGACAAATACAGTAGCTCCGCCTACTTCTACTTCGATTGGGTACGGGATATATGAATCCGCATTACCACCCATTGGTGAAACTGGAGCAACCATTTGATCGCGAGAACGACAATTATCACGAATTAAATCCAGTGCCTTGGAGACTAACTCATCTTCCACACCCATTAGAAACGTTGTGTTACCTGCGCGAAGAAATCCACCTGTACTGGCTAATTTTGTATTCCGAAAATCACTTTTAGTCAATGCAGAAGATAATCGGTTACTATCTTGGTCCTGTACCACTGCTACAATCAGTTTCAATGTACTCTCCCCTTTTCCGATTTCTCATAAAAATATATTTCTTCTTTATTATATCATGAATTCTTATGTAAGTTGACTTCTGAACTTACAATTCGCCAAACATTTTCCACGACTTGCGCTGGTAGCTGGTGTGCATCTACCACTTGGATTCGCCTGTCATCCCTTGCTATCACTTCTTGATAGCCTTTGCACACTCGCTCGTGAAACTCCAGTTTTTCCAAATCCAGACGGTTCTGCTCACGGTCTTTGTCTTTCCATATCCGGGCTAATCCTACTTCAGGTGGCACATCGAAGTAAATTGTGCAATCAGGCATGTACTCCCCAATAGCAAACAAGTTGATTGATAGTACTTCATCTATACCTAGTCCACGTGCAAACCCTTGATATGCCAATGAACTATCAATGAAACGGTCACATAATACAATTTTATTCTGCTTCAGAGCAGGTATGATTTTCTCTACTAAATGTTGTCTACGGGCAGCCGCATACAGCAACGCTTCTGTCTTACCATCCATTGTACTGTGATTCGAATCCAAAATCACTTCTCGAATTTTTTCAGCAATAGGGATTCCACCCGGTTCACGTGTCATGACTACATCTTCTCCATGTGCCTTTAAGCGCTCCGCTATTTTTTGCAATACGGTAGTCTTACCAGCCCCTTCCGGCCCTTCAAAACTAATGAATAATCCCGTCATCTTCTATTCCCCTATCTATTCAAAACTACTTTTACTTGTTTCGTCTCTCGATTGATGGCCCCTTGAAACCTACAACCAGCCACCAATAGATCGTATATTTGTTTTATATGGTCTTGGTTAATGCATTCTCCCGCACATAATAGAGGAATGCCTGGCGGGTACGGAATAATCGCTTCCGCTGCTACTTTTCCAGTTGCACTCTGCATACTTACCCATTCCTTATCCATCGTATGAAGCTGGGTTGCCGTATATACTACTGTTGACGGAGCACTGTTTGATAAATAGTTGTTGAGCCGCACTGACGTAATCTCTTTCTTCGCTAAACAGTCCATTGCATTTTTAAATTTGCCCGCTACGTCGTCGATGCATACTTCATCCCTTGCTTTTACCAAAGGCAGTACAAGCAACACTTGGTACAGATCCGCCAACTCAGGGTAAATGCCCTGTTGCTCCAATGCTTCCTGCAAGACGTATCCTGAATGACCTGTTGCGCGTACGAGCAACTTCAGTTGATCATCTGTCTCGATTACTTCAACGCAAGGCGTATTGTATAGACCTTGAATTAAGTTATTTCTGTATACTTGAAAACTTTCATAGTCTTTTTCATTATACGTCTCTGCATAATACCTGGCATCATCCAAAGATGCCATCATTAAGTAAGATGGACTGCTCGATTGTAACATTTGGAGGTAATGTGCTACTCTTTCCGTTCTTATAAATTTTGAACGGATATGTAAAAACGACGCCATCGTCATCGCTGGTAATGTTTTATGCGCGGACTGAACGACCAGATCTGCTCCGAGTTCGAGTGCGCTCTTAGGAAATGCATCATGTGCTATGAAGTGAGCACCATGCGCCTCATCAATGAGGACTGGTATTTTGCGGCTATGACATACTTCTATAATTTGTCTAAGGTCTCTATTTACTATTCCATAATATGTAGGTGTGGTGAAAATAGCTGCTTTCACATCCGGATACTGCGTGAGTGCCTCTTTTACAGTCTTTAATGAAACCGTTCCAGCCGTTTGCGTCTGTCCATCCCAATCCGGAGAGAGAAACACTGGATTCGCACCTGTCAGTTCCAATGCATTGAATATAGATTTATGTGCATTACGTTGCACCATTACCAAGTCTCCCGGCTGAACTGTTGCATACAACATAGCCAGGTTTCCTACAGTCGAACCATTCACTAAAAAGAAACTCCGTTCGCTTCCATAAAGACATGCCAACTTGTCTTCTGCTTCTTTAATCGCACCTGTCGCTTCATGCAAGTCATCAAGTCCTGCCAGCTCCGTCAAATCATATGCAAGTGCCTGACGCACAGCTGTCGGCAAATCGGATAATGCCCCTCCTTTGTGTCCCGGTACATGGAATGAAACAGGCTTCTGGTTATGGAAACGCTGTAGAGCTTGCACAAGTGGACGATCTTGATATTTCATCTAACACGCACTCCTTTACTTTCATTCAGTATAGCAAAAAGCGACACTCCTGACTAAAGGAGTATCGCTTTTCAGGTCACATCATATGGTTTATATGCTTTTAACATAGCTTGTGCTCTTGATTTGACACTTAATTTTTCATATATAGAAGTCAAGTAGACGCCTACACTCTCCTCCGTCAAAGTTAGATTTCTTGCTATCTTTGGATTGGTTTGACTTAGTACAAGTAATGAAAACACTTCTTGCTCGCTTGGTGTCAGTGAATCAAGTGCCGAATCCCGCTTTTTTGTTGCCAGCACTAAGCTTTCTACGTAGAAGTAGGGAACTTGTGTCCAATTCAACTCATGGGATTGCTTTCGTATTTTTTTATATTCTTTCAACATCAATTCCATACCCTCTTCCCTAGTGAACAACTGTATATAGCCGTACTCTTTACTATAGGTCATGGCATCATGTAAAGTTTGAGCCATTTCCAGCCAGGATTCTTGATAGGCATAGCATAGGCTTTCTAAGATGTTTGCTTCGATCAATGTCTCAATTTGCCCTTCCTGTAATGCTTCAAATTTCACATGTAGCACTTTCTTCAATGCATCCTCCCATTGACCTTTCTTCAGAAGTAATCTTGCTTCTACGAGTATGACAAATGGATGTTGGGAGGTACCTTCTTTATATCCATTCTGCATTTTTGAGAAAGCTATTTCTGCCTCTTCTAGATTATCCTGCGTCAAGTAAATGAATGCTTCGAAAGCATATAGAAATCCTCTCCAGTGGCTTACTTCTGTATATAACAAAGCCCTTTGCAACGTTCGATGTGCATTTTCCATCTCACCATTCGCGATATACAGTTTACAACTCAGCATATACATAGGTATTAGCAAGCCTGGATCTTGGTAATGATGAGCTGAAAGAAGTGCTTCTACTTGATGTTCTCTGGCTTCTTTCAGTAAGCCTTTCACGTACAACCTTTCCGCTTGAATTCCGTGATCATAGCCGATAATAGAAAGCTCATTTCCTCGACAAGATTGCCATTCCAGTCGTACTTGTTGGTATTCATGGATTGCTAATTTTTTAGGAGAGCCTAATGGTGTGCGCGATAACGTAGGCTCTGTTTTATTAAACTGGAGGGGCATTACGTATAATTTGGAACGCTTTTTTATATGAAGATCAAAACCTTTTTGCAGCCACCGCCCCACCTCTGTCATACCCCCCATTCGTATGACGGTGATGTAGGACTTGATCAAAAAATAGTCGTATGCAGCGGATTGGCTTCTTACAGTAAAAGCGTTCCAATCTTTTTGATTTTCTTGGGTCGTCATTCGGCTTGTGACGAGATCCGCTGCATCCACTTGGTGCTCAGCAAGAAGAGAAAAGGCATACAATAGTTGAAGATCTAAAGCCAATGGAATATTAGCTATTTCAAATTCACGGCACCAAGATATGAAGGTTAAGGTCTCTCTATTCTTTATAATATCTTCACCGTAATTCATCATCCAAGTACTCGCAAGTGGATACGCCTTGCCTATTATGGCATGCGTGATTGCTTGCACTATATCACCTTGCTGAAAATATACACCCGCTGCTTTTTTATGCAATTCTACTATAAAGCTCCTTGAATAGGTTTGGTGCAAGTTTTGTTGCAACGCGACAGCGAAAAGAGGATGATAACGATAATGTGCATCTTTTTCAGTATCTCTCTCTATGAAAAAGCCTTTTTCCTCTAGATTTTGTAAATGAACCAAGCTTTCTTTATTCCCTAGTAGTGCGTCGCATAGATTGTGATCCATTGTATTCAAAATGGATGTTGCTAACAGAAAATGTTGTGCCGAGTTTGAGAAACTATCCCATAGATCATTCATCAAAACATTCATAGCATACTGTCGATGTCGGTCAGATTGTATTCGGTTACACATACCTTGAGACTGCAATGCGTTTCGAAGTCCTGCAGGCCACCCTTCTGCCCGAATGAATTCTTGCCACACTATTTGTTGCTGTTGAGGTTGATGCTTCAAGTACCTTTTCATATCTTCCACTGTGAAACGTAGATGTTTTGTCTTGACTTCGGTGACAGTGAATAAGGATTGCCAGAGTGCAAGTGTAAAGGGAGGAAAATGGCGACTGGCGAAACAAATTTTCAATGGTTCAGGTAGTTCCATTACAAAATACTGGATCATTTCCAATAGTTCAAGAGAGTTGATATGATGAAAGTCATCAATAATTAATCGAACTTGTTTCGTCATTACGCTACCCAGTTGTTTGTAGAAATTCCACATCGCATTCAGTTTATCGCGATCTGCATTGGCCAATTGTTGCTGTAATTCCTCATTTGGTAGCAAATTGCAAGCTGAATAAACGGTATAGATGATATAACGAAAAAATTGGAGAGGCTCATTATCCGCTTGATCGACTGTTAACCATGCGACGTTTTCATTTAAATTATCTGACCACTGAGTCAAAAATGTCGTTTTTCCATAACCCGTTGGAGCATTGATAAACAGAACTTTTGACTGAACCGCCTCATGTTGAATAGCGATCATATTCTCTCTACTAATCCACTCTTCATGCTGTGCTGGTATTTGTATTTTTGATGCTAATAGTATGACCATGATAACCACCCTCACATTGATAGTAGTTTATTGTTGTGCTACCGCCAGTCTTTGGCCTGCAAAATCGCCTGAGTCCGTGAACTGACATGGAGTTTCTTGTAGATTTTTGATAGATATACTCTTACAGTTCCCACAGAAAGAAAAAGCTGTTCCGCAATTTCTTTATTGGAAGCACCGGTTGCAAGCGCCTTAATTAACTCTTCTTCGCGAGGAGTCAAATTCGGTTTGCTATTGTGATGAGTAGCCACAGGGTGATCGGTATGGTCCTTCTGCAACGATTGAGCAAAGACAAGCGGCACTGTTTTCCATTGTGGCTGCTCAAAGCTCATTCGGCTTTTTATATAACTCACTACTATTGGGTTCAAAGATTTTTCTTCTAAAAGCATACGTTTATAGCCTGATTTGACTGCTAGTTCCAATACTTCATGAAGTATATCGATCGCTAACTTCTTTTTATTGTTTTTCCACATACAAATTGATCGCAATACCTTTGTCTCCATAATAATTGTCATCTGAGATTTTTCTTGAGCTTCTTGCGACACTTGGTCAATATAATTAAGTGCTTTTCGTGTATTACCTTTTGCTATATGCAGTCTTGCTTGTACAAGCATCCAGAATTCCAAACCCGATTCTGTTTGCTGATGTGTTAAATTGGATGATTTGTTCAATTCACACTCTGCTCGTTCTAGGTCACCTTCCCGAATATAGCTTAGGGCTTTCATTGTAATCAAAATACATTGCCAATTAGGATGGGCTGCTGATTCCATGGCGTGATTCAGTATAGCTTGAGCTTTGGTAAACTGTTCATTAGCCAGAAAAATTTTAGCTTGCAAAACGTACATCGGTATAGACAAGCCTACATCATTATGATGGTAAGTATATTCCAAGGCTATTTTACTATATTGCTCAGATTCATGTAGCAAATTCATTTCATATAATACTTCAGCTTGTAGACCATGACTGTATCCTGATAGGTTATGGGCAAGAAATGTATCATTTCGCAAAATGTCGTTCAATGTAGATAATTGTTTGATGGAAATTAGTTTACCTCTGTTGCCTAATCTCGTTCTCAGTAATTGTGGTTCAAAGTGGTTATAGATAATCGACACGTTTTTCCATCGGGAATCAACAGGTAACGGATGAACGTGAATTGTTTTCTGTAAATGTGTGACTTTTTTCTTTATACATCCTTGATCCCTAAACAACGTAAAGGTTTTTACAATGTCTAAAATTAGCGACGCGTCTTTTAATGAGTCTTCATCTTTCCAATTTGTTTTTTCATTCCGACGATCTAGTTCTCGAATAACCGATTCTGCCTTATCCATTTCAAACCGAATAGCTAGATTAAACGCGTATATTGCAAGCGTTTCTGCATGGATTTCAAAAGAATGTTTACGTAGCATCATGATCCATCTCATGAACATCTCATTCTGTTTGGATACGAAGATATTTACTAGGTTCTCTTCAATCCAATGGTTGGCTACATCTAATAATTTCCCTTTAATCGCTAGCTCGATCGCCGTTGCATAATCTCCTTGTTTATATTGAACATGCGCGGCTTTAGCATAAATTTTTGTTACACTGTCTTGCGAAAAGCGATGATGCATTTCGTTCTGTAGAACCATCAAAAAAAGATCATGGTATCTGTATGTCAACTGATTGTCTCTTAACTGATTGGTGAATACCCCCTCCTCCTCCATATCTCTCAATACCTCTCCACTATCATTTCGGTTCAATACCTGATTACAACTTTCGGGAGTTACATCTTTCAACACTGATGTACGCATGAGAAACTCTTGCATAGAGGGACTGAGTCTAGAAAATACTTCATACAGTAAGTAATTTGTTACTACCGGTGACGAGATAGAGAAATCTTTTGCTTCCCATTGGAGAACTTCTTCTGAACCCGTCATATTTAACAATTGAATACCTAAAGGCCAACCTTCTGTAATACGTAATACTTGCTGATAGAAAAGTTTTGAATGGCTCGATTGCGGAGAACGTTTCTGGAAAAACTCTCGGACTTCGTCTAATTGAAATTGAAGTTGTTGAATACCAATTTCATATATCCAGCCCTTTGGCCGCCATTTGGAGATGGTCAGGGGTACTTCGTCTTTGCTTGTTATGAAAATTTTCACATGATGTGGCAAATAATCGATGAATTGGTTCATCATTTTATGGATGACTGGATTCGTGACCATATGATAATCGTCTAAAACAAGTGTGATTTTTGTTGTTTGGCTACTGAGTTCATTCAATAGCATATCAATAATCGTAGAATAGGGCGGGCTTGTTTTGATGAACAGCAATAGCCTATCCGCACGGATTGTATTCCCACTTTTCTCGATGGACATGATTACGTAATTCCAAAATCTAACGGGATCATTGTCCATTTCGTCTAATGTGAGCCATGCCGTCGAGTCAGTTATTTCGGAGAACTTTTTACTCAGCAACATAGTCTTTCCATAGCCTACGGGTGCGCGGACGATAGTAAGTCGAACCAATCCTGCGTGAATAGGAATTTCTATGTCTTTTCTACTGATTATTTCCTTGTTTGCTATAGGCATTTTAACTTTTCCGTTAGCTCCATGTACATTCACAAGTTTTCTCTCCCCTCGATTGCTATAGGTCTCACGCCAGAGCCCGATCTACCTATCAACTTGCGGAGCTTCATGATACATCTGTATTAAAAAATATTTCTCCGATTGGCTTATTGAGTACATCCGAAATTTTCTTCATTGTTTTAGCGCTTGGATAGTAAGCTCCGTTTTCTATTTTGGATAAAGCTGTACGTCCGATGCCTACCCGCTCAGCCAATTCAGCCTGCGTCAGGTTCATTTCTTTCCTGAGTTTTTTTATATGATTGGCCAACATCCCGTTTTCTCCTCTCACTGAAGCTTTATAATTGACTGCTTTATTTAGGAATTCCAATGTAGATGTTTCCATTCCACCCATTCGCCATAAAGAAACCCTCGTTTGACCCTCTTCTGCTGCAATTTTTATCCACTGATACAAGGTCTGCTGATCTCCGTACCAAACAGTGAATGCTTTGCCGTATTTATCCTTGTAGTCAAAATACATACTGCCACTGGATGGATCTCGTATAGGTATAACTTTACTTTTTTTAGCAAGTTCCTCTGCCTCTGTTTCGGTGAGAGGTTTCGTTTCATCGCTCCCGTGTTGCCAACTAAAACCGCCAGCCGATAGAGCAATAATTGGTTGTCCGGGTAAAGTATTCATTTTTTTCACTACTGTTCGAATGAATTCATCATTCGCTTTCGGACCTGGCTCCGAGTGGCTCCCATATAAGTTATATGCCATCATGACGTAGACTGGTCCTGTCGGGAAATGGTATTGTTCCACGTGTAAATTGGGTTCCACTATAATACGCAACGGTTTTCCTTGTGCCTGAAGAACGTCATATAATTCTTTATAAAATTGAAGCAAGTTGGGCAGGTCATCTTTATTTATATTTTCATAGTCTATTTCTAGCCCTTCGAATTGATAGGCATCGATATAATTTAAGATGTTATCAATATGCCTTTCACGACTTTCTGGTGTTTCTACCAAACGTCCAATTAACTCAGGGTCTTTGTGCACGACGGTACCATTAGGTAGAAACTGGTCATTCACAATCGTTAAATCTAAAGGTATATTACGTTCCTTTGATAGTTTCTTCATTGCGGCAATAGCGTCATCCATTTTATCCCGCAAGTAGACGTGATCCTCCTCATCAAAATACGCTGCAAAAACCTGCGCCCTATGCACACCATGAACTTGTCGGAGGTCTTCCACTCCACTTTGCCATTGCCATTCTGTCACCCACGCTGAAAACTCTAATTGATCTAGACCTGACACATTCATAGTTTGCTGTTTCTTTTCCTGACATCCACTAAAAAAGAAGCAGGAAATCACAATGAATAATACTTTTTTATTAGTGGACATTGAAATCTCCGCCTTTTTTACATGCCAGTCATTAGAAGTTGTCGACTACCCAGTTCATAGCCGACTTAATTGAACCGACAAATGTATACATTAATTGCTGTGGCTTTTGTATTTTATTTGTAAATAATGTCGTCTGTTCAACATCACTTTTCGTCAAAGAAGAAATTGTCACATCACTAAACTGTGCATCATGAATTGGATCTTGGAATTCTCCTGGTATCCATGTAGAACCTAATGCTAGCTTTCCAACCTGAATGTCTCGGTTAACAATTAGCTTATTGATAACCTTTTCGTCATTCAGCCAGATGGTTAATTTATTATCTTGAAGTTCAATTTTTAAGTTTTTTTCATTAAATAACTTTTGTTGGTGTGCTTTTTCTTCTTTTTCTGAGTCAGTTTTATCTTGATCGGTTGTTTGCTGTATTGTAGCTTTGGATATTTGTTTTGTTTCAAGTATTTCTTTCAACTGTCCTGCCACTTTTTCTTCTATTACTAGATGGTCGTTTTCAAATGCAACTTTTACATATGAATCACCATTATCACTACGTCTTAGGTAAACAGATTGTTGACCTTCAGCAGTACCGCCCACTTTTCCTGTGAACTGTATATCCTTGTTCGTACTCTCTTTCAGAACCAGTTTTCCATACATTCTTGCTTTTGATGTCAGAGTGATTGTATTATCATGAAACTCTGCCGCGCTTTCAATCATCTTCCACTGTTTAGCTTGTTTTTCATCACCTTTTATAAAATCTATCTTCTGATTTGTATCATGTGAAATTTTCATGAGTAAATGATTTGTTGACCAGGAAGTCTTGGGCTGGACGCGGGTTAGGTTATATAATTCTTTATCTTTTGTGTTATATGCATCTCCTTCTTGATTGAAGTGCATATCAAATGTCTTTCTAATCTCTTTGTCATTGACTTCAGTAACCAATTTATTTGCTGTATTATATAAACCATTTGCATGCATAATCATGTAGACACCGGGCACAGTACCCAATTGTTTTTGATACACATTGCGCATCTCTTCATAGTCATTTGTAATCCGCTTTTCCATCTCCACTCGATTCTCACTTGGAATCAAGTTTTGATCACGGATGAAGTCCATCGAAAAGTGGTTGTACGAATTGATTTCGTCTTTATTCAGTACTTCTTCATCATCACGAATATTCAAGAAGGTACCTTCTTTATTGAAGATATTGATATACGTTAAACGGTTTCCATTACTACCTAATTCCCAGAAACCACTTTTTTGCATCTGTTTTAGATGTGAAGGCTGAAGAAAACGATTATCGTTCTCGTCTAGTTTGTTGGCAAAGGAGAGCAATGTCGCTTTGTAGTTATACTTCTTTAACAGTGGATTGACAAATACGCTCGTATCCGTACGTCCATCTTCGAAAGCAAGGAATAATGCTTTTTCGGGCAATGGCTTCTTATTATTGTAGAAATTTAGAATATCTTGTTGAGAGATTGTCTCATATCTTTGGTCCGTCAACGCTTCTAGCTGTCGTTGCATTTGTTTCTTAGCAAACAAAGAATCCGACCCATCCCTTGAAACACCTGGATATGAAAGAGCAATAAAACCTCTCGTGTTCTTCCAATCTTTAGTATCCGATGCATTATAACGATTCATTTCGACAAACGTTTGGAACACAAGGAAACCAATGACTAATAAAATACCTATTTGAAAAATTGATCGTCTGACTTTCCGCCGATTCTTCTTTTCGTAATCTAATATTTCATTACTTTTTTGTTTCATTTGTCATTCTCCTTGTCTACAAATTCATATAGTTATGATTTGATAGTTAGAGGATCTTTTTTCAGCTTCTTCCCCAACTTCTTCTCACGCGCTTCGATATCTTGTGGTGTATCGCGTGTTCCCCAAGTAGATTTCCAGAATGTCACCCATGCAATAGGCATCTGCCACAACAGAACAGCCTCATACATCAAAACAAAGAAAAAACCGAAGATCCAAAGACTGCTTTTCTTAAAGAACAAGTAGGCGGTGCTCATCATGAAGGCCATCAAGAATAAGCCCATCAAGAAAGTGGTTGGGATTACACCGTGAAACAACGGCACATAGACTAAGTTATACAGTACGACAACGGGTGCTGCGATTGGGACAATCAGACCTACGTAAAAGAACAGAGCCATGAATACTTCTTTCCTCCAAATAAATGTTCCTGCTCGTAGTGATTCGCGTAACCAAGAGCGTTTCCAGCGCATTTGCTGTTTTAAAAACACACCAAATTTATCCGGCACCACTGTTGAACAGATTGCATTATCTTGATATGCCGTGCGGTGTGTTTGTAAAATGAAATTGGTCATACTACGATCATCGCCAAATGTTGCCGGTTGCCCTAAGAAAGTTTGATTAAGCCAATCATCCTGATTCTCGAGAATCAAAGACTTTCTATAGCAAGACAATGGACCCGATAAACAAGTGACACAATCAAAATATGATTCGGCTGCTTTCATGACTCGAAAAGCAATGTAATAACGTACGACTTGTAATTTAGTAATACTGTTTGTATATTTATTTTCAACATCTGTTCTTCCTGCCACTCCACCCATTTTAGGATCCTGGAATGGCTGAACTAAGTTCAAAATAGCATTGGGCTCGAGGAAGCTATCTGAATCAACGAATACAACAAGATCATGTGTAGCTAATGCAACACCGTCCACCAAAGCTTCACGTTTTCCTCCATTTTGCGGCATTACATATACTTGTAATCGTTCTTTAATTTTGTAAACTTCATCTTCTTGCTCTAGCTTTTCTACTGCTTTCCAAACATTTTCTACTGTACGATCTGTCGACTGATCATCCACGATAATTACTTCCAGTTTGTCAATTGGATAGTTTTGATTCAGACAGCTGTAAATCGTTTTATGAATCCACTCTTCTTCATTAAAGACTGGAATGATAATAGAAACACCAGGACGATAATGTGAATTGATCGGTACGTTTCTATAAAAGGCACCAAATATATACCGCGTTAGCAAAAATGTAGCTGCAATTAAACTATAAAAATAAATAAATTTATTAAATTTGAAATATACTAAACTCTCAATACGCATCAATACAATAAAGAACGCGACAAGCAAAAGACTGGCAAGCGTAAAAGTCGTAATAAATCTCCACTTTGTTCGTTGGAAGTAGGAATCCAATGACTCGACAAATTTAAAGACCATTTTCCAAGTTATTTCACCAGTCGGCATCTTTACTTCCTGCCAACTGACCGTTCCACGGATTCTCACCGTCGACTCGTACCCTTCCGGCATCGTCCCTTGTGGAATTTTGAAGCGCAAGTATACAACATCTCCAGACTTCAGTGAATTCATGGAAGAATCGAAGTCTACGATTAGCTCCGTCTTGGATATTTCGATAGCTTTTGTTTTCATCTTGGCACTAAATCTTTTCATTCTCACTATTACGTTAAGGTCACATGAGTAGGAATCTTTTAACAAGCGATTTGTTTCAACCTCGTTGCCCTCTTCATCTCTTCGCAATATTGGAACGTTCGGAAGAATTGTCGATTCACTAGTGTGTCTGATTATCTTTTTGGCTTCTGATTTTTCTTTCACCATAATTCCACACCTTTCTTATAAACTCCAATATCGGATATGCTGGTCTTCAAATTCTTTTTTATTGTAAATCCCCTTAACGTCAATTAATAATTGAGTAGTTTCCGTCTCAAACATGTTCTGAAAGTCTTCTAGCGTTAGTCCTCTGTATGCCTCGTGAGGTACTGCAACAATCACTGCGTGCAGTTCTTTGAAATTATCAATAGAGGCGAGTGTGATATCACATTCTTCTTTGACCGCTTGGGGGTCTGCTAACGGGTCTGCGACAATTGGTTCGATTCCATACTCTTTTAATTCTTTGATAATATCGAGTACTTTTGTGTTACGGAAGTCAGGACAATCTTCTTTAAATGTAAGGCCGAGTACACCTATTTTGATAGTATTCATATTCACTTTCTGCTGCGCGAGAATCTTAAGAATTTGCTGGGAAATGTACGCTGCCATAGAATCATTGATATGGCGCCCTGCAAGGAGTATTTTAGATCGGTATCCGCAGTCCTCTGCTTTATATGTTAAATAGTAAGGATCGATTCCTATGCAGTGACCGCCTACTAACCCGGGAGAAAACGGTAGGAAGTTCCACTTCGTTTTTGCTGCACGCAATACCGCCTGTGTATCAATTTTCATTTGATTGAACAACATGGAGAGTTCATTCATAAAAGCAATGTTAATATCCCGTTGGGCATTTTCAATAACTTTCGCTGCCTCTGCCACTTTGATGCATTCTGCTCGATATACTCCAACGTCAATAATCATTTCATAGACACTTGCCACAGTATCTAGTGTTTCCTCATCACTGCCAGAGACAATTTTAATAATATTTTCTAAACGATGGACTTGATCACCCGGATTAATGCGCTCTGGTGAATAGCCTACTGTAAAGTCCGTACCGAATTTCAGGCCGGATGCGCCTTCTAGTTCAAGTATGCACACTTCCTCTGTCACGCCAGGATAGACAGTTGACTCATAGACTACGACTGACCCTTTCTTCATGTTTCGCCCTACCAATTGGCTAGCCAACTGAAGAGCTTTCAAGTCGGGCAGGTTTCCTGATTGAATGGGTGTTGGAACTGCAACGACGAAAAACTTGGCGTCTTGTAAATGATTTTCATTGGAGGTGAATAGCATATTAGCATCTCGAATTCGTTCATCTCCAACATCACCTGTCACGTCAATTCCAGCAACTAACTGGTCAATCTTTTTTTCACTTACATCGAAACCAATTACATCAGCCACTTCAGAAAATGCAATAGCCACTGGCAGTCCGACGTAACCTAAACCAACCACTGCAATCTTTTCTTGTCTATACATGATTCGCTCGTATAATGAATTCACCATCCATACCATCTCCATTTTTAGTTATTCTTCATTCGCATTAATTCTGTCATATGTTTAAATGTATAGCCTTGATCGCGTAATGTATGGATAACTTTTGGGAGTGCTTCAATCGTCTGCGTGCCATCCAAGATGTGAAGTACAATGACACTTCCATCTCCACGTTTGTTGACAACACGTTTGAGAATTTCATCGGCATCATTTGCTGTATCCCAATCAAAAGGGGTTACATCATATAATGCAATGCTTTTATAACCTGTTGCCATTGCAATTTTCGCTGTATTTTCATCTATTTCACCAGTAGCAGGACGGAACAGCATAGTGGGTTTTGCTTGAATCGCTTCAGTAATGATTTTATGTGCTTTAACCAGATCCTCTTGCAGTTCTTCAGGTGTCATTTCTGTTACTATCTCATGGCCATAAGAATGACTTGCAACTTCATGGCCTTGTTCATAAATAGCGCGTGCTAAGTTTGGATTTTTCTCAACACCTTTACCAATCAAGAAGAACGTAGAGGGTACTTTCTCCTCCTTCAAAATATCGAGAATCTTTGTAACTGTGTAATCGCTTGCCCAGTCGTCAAATGTCAGCGCAATCACTTTTTCTTCAGTAGGAGCATCGTAGAAAATATTTGGCTTTATATCTTTATAGTTTGGATTGACTTTGATTTGATCATAGCCTGCAATTTGTTCAAGTGGCTTACGCTCGGTACCTCTATCAATTAATTCCTTTAGTGGGATTAATTGATAACCAGTGTTTTCTACAGCCTTCGCAATATATGGAATTGCATCTACTACCTCAGGGTTAATATCTGTATGCATGGAAATAATTGCGCCTCGTGTTATATATCTTTCAATATATTCACCAATTGACTTTGCTCCCTGCATATCCCCTTCACGTGGGTTGATTGTGTAGTGAACAACCGCATCCATACCAAGCTGTGCAGTTATGGCTTGAAGATCTTCATTGTATTCGCCTGATCTCGTTCTGACATAACGGGGTGTTACTCCCGTTTCATTTCGGATTACTTCATTACTGAGTTTTACTTCTTTGTACAGCTGCTCGTAACTTGTATTTTGAAGATTCATTTGGTTTAATGTGTTGTTTTCTATTTCGTGGCCGCGTTCTAAAATCATTTTGGCAATTTCAGGTTCTTCCGCTACTCGAATACCTGGCAGAAAGAACGTAGCTGGAATATTGTTTTTCTCTAGGGCATCCAAGAGCGCCACCATCGTCTTTTGGTCGGCCATTCCGTTAAACGTAAGTGATAACTCTTTTCTGGTTGTCCATACATAGGAAAGTACTTCACTTTTTTCACCTATATAGGGGTCTACCTTTTGACTAGCTAGTGCAACAGCACCTGAACTACCACTTTTTCCACCTCCAAATAATGGTGAACACCCTCCCATCAATAAAAAAGAGCTTAGAAGTAGCAAAAAAGAAATAAATTTTAATTGGCTAAAACCATGAGAGATCCCATATTCATAACGCATTCCCAACACCTGCACTTTCTGTGTCGCCACATTTTTAAAAGCCTATTTGTAAAAACTACGAATATTACACTAAGCATTCAGTACGACTAGTGTTAATAAGGAGTTCAGACCGTTTGTACGGTTTATTTAAGTTCATCAACAATAAACGGGAGTAAAAACTAATCAATAAAACTAGTAGTACTTGATAGCTGTAAAAGTAAATGTTAAATATAATACTGCTCTTTTTTATACAGAGAAAATACTTCTCATCTCCCTTCTAATTATTAATATTGCGTTGTGTTGTTTTACTAAACATTTAAATTAAAAAAACTCTTTGTTTAGTATTACAACACATAATATGGCGTTTAGTTCTTTTTGTCAACACATTTATTGAAAGACTACTCGGTTTATTTAAAATTGATACTCATGCTGGAATTCTTTGATCAGCTATTCTAGGTAGCATATAGACATGTTAAGATTGAGGGATTTGGAGTATAGCAGTTCCCTGACTAATAAAGTAGAATGGAGATATAGAAAGAGTATGATAAACAATTTGTGTATGTTCTAACCAATTTGTCTGTAATTCAATGGCAAAACTACTATTAGGTATTTCACTGACTTCTGTATATTTAAAAAGTATAGTCTTTTTACCTATAAACATTAATACAGTATTTCTTTTTATTTGTTACTATACAGGTTATGATAGTGGTACACACTTTTTAAAAATAGTCTGTAAATAGATAAGGTGGTAATATATTTGAATGAATTTGGAAATCGCCTAAAAAAATTACGCGAACAAAGACAGATGACATTACGTTACTTAGCAGACCTCGCTGGTCTGAGTTACTCTTTCATTGCCTCATTAGAAAAAGGTAGATACAACCCTTCTCGAGAAACAATTTGCGCACTAGCAGCAGCACTAGAGGCAGATAAAAATGAATTACTAATATTGGCAGGTTACTTGCCTAATGAAACAGTAGATCGAGCTATTTCTTCTTCAACAAGCAATAAACCGACTAGAGAACATAGTCTTGAGAACCTATTACAAGAACAAGTATCTTTTAAAGGAGTAAGATTATCCCTGGAAGATAAAAATGCATTGTTAGCCTTTATGCAAACAATGTTCAGTTTAAGAAAATAATCATATTACTCATTTTTCGAAAAACTGACAATACTCAATAGTATTTTACTTCATTCTACTATATAATAATGGTAGAATGATTTTCTATTTACACATATACTTATTGTAAAACAAAGTATAATACTAGCTTTTAAACGAAGCTGGCACTCCATTAGTTGCTGAATATAAAATCAATTTTTCACTCTCCCGTCGATTAAGTCTTTAAGTTAGGTTAAAAGGAGATGAGCAATATGCCGGCTTATATGGTTAATGAATATTATATTTTTACGTCGTATGAAGAAATGTCCTCACTCATTCATGACATTATTCACTATTCTCTTCTACCCACCCAACAAGATCGACATTCGTTTTCTATACTTACAGGTAACCTGGACACTACCACACTGAAATTCCAATCAGACAATGGGCTTTCCATTGCTGTACGATACGAAAGCGATGACGATATTTACTACTCCGTATGATTAGTTAGCCCGCTTTAATCAAAATGAATAAAAAACTTTGCTATCTAATCCATGGGTTTTTCAACATGGATTCTTTTGTTGTTGTCTCGGTTGTCTAGTGTGTTCTACTTTATATAAGTATGTTAGCGATTGTTATGGATACTGGTGAGATAGATGCCTGACTTGAAGTAGTTGTTGACAGGTTTTGTTGAACGTTTAAATGGAGCGATAGAGTGCGGTGGCCGTTGATAGTGGAGGACGATTAAGCGTTTACCGTGGCTCACTAGGCAGATATACGAGGCGATTGAGCGGTTGTGCGTTACTTATTGAGCGGGTATGTAAGGGGATTGAGCGCTTAAACCGTGTGATAGAGCACTTGCCGTGATTTATTGGGCGGTTACTGTGACCTTTTGATCGGATATACAGAGGCATAGAGCGAATTTCCAATCTTAATGAGCGGATACGCGAAGTGAGCGCGCGATGGTCGCAACTTAATGAGCGGTTAAGCATCACAATAGAGCGAATAACCCAGATCTATGAGCGGATAAAGTATGAATACATCATATTCCATTCAATTCTTTCTATTATTAAACACAAATACAAAGCACAAAAAAGCCACTCCCCATAGGGAATGGCTTCGTGCCTAGCAACGTCCTACTCTCACAGGGGGAAACCCCCAACTACCATCGGCGCTGAAGAGCTTAACTTCCGTGTTCGGTATGGGAAC